>PNOG01000018.1 GCA_013824685.1 Coprothermobacter sp.
CCGTTGGAGGTGTACCCGGAGTTCAGCAGGATGGGGACCGTGGGGTCCAGGGCCCGGATGGCTTTCACGATCTCATCTATCGTCATGCCCGGCATGGTCATGTCCAGCAGGATGAGCCCGATGCCCACAGGGTGCTCCCGCAGGACGTTCAGGGCCGACGCCCCGTCCGGTGCTGTCAGGACCGTATACCCCTTCCTGCTCAGGAGAGTCTGCGCGACCGCGCAGACGATTGGCTCGTCCTCGACTACCAGGACCGTTCCGCTGCATACGTTCACAGAGAGGGGACTGGGAGTGACGGACTGCATGGGTTCTTCCAGGCATCGAGGGAGGTAGATATCGAAGGTCGCTCCGACACCTTCCGTGGATACTACCGTGATCCACCCTCCGGCTTGCTTCACGGCACCGTAGACAATGGAAAGCCCCAGCCCCGTGCCGGACCCCACCGGCTTGGTTGTATGGAAGGGCTCGAAGAGGTGCTCCAGGATTGCCGGCGGAATCCCCGGACCGGTGTCCGTGACGCTGAGATGGACGAACTCCCCCGTGCGCACAAACGGATGGGTCTGGAGGTATTCTTCTCCCACAACCTCGTTCCTGGCACGGATGGTCAGTGTCCCCTTGCCATTCATAGCGTCGCGTGCGTTCACCGCAAGGTTGAGCAGGATCTGCGTCATCTGCGACTGGTCCAGCAGAACGTTCCACGCTGTCTGCTCGTAGTCGCGGACGATCTCGATGGTGGCCGGCAGCGACTGCTTCAGCAGCGTCAGGGCCGCGTCCAGCGCGGCCGTGATATTCATGGGCATTGGCAGGGCCATGGCACTGCGGCTGAAGGTCAGCAGTCCTTTGGTGAGATCGGCTGCCTGACGGGCAGCGGTCTCGGCTGCATTCAGGTATTCCAGCAACGGATCCGCAGCAAGCAGACCAGCGCGCATCAGGGCGATGTTGCCCAGGATGCCAGTCAGCAGGTTGTTGAAGTCATGTGCCACCCCTCCTGCCAGCTGGCCGATGGCATCCATCTTCTGGGACTGGACCAGCTGCGCTTGGATCGCCTCCTTCTCAGCCTCCGCCTGCTTGCGCTCGGTGATTTCCACCCGCAGGTCCTCATTGGCCTGCTGCAACTCCTCAGTCCGCTCCGCCACACGCTGTTCCAGTTCATCGTGCGCCTGTCTCAGCGCGCCTTCTGCCTGTATCCTGACAATGGACAAGTAGGTGATGACCCCGGCAACGAGGGTGAAGAATAGCACCCGGATGACAGCGCCCTGGAGAACGACCGGATCCCGTGAGAAGATGAGCATCAAGAAAAAATAGCTACACGCCAGGATCACCGAGAATACAAACCCCCTCTTTACGTAATACACGCATGCGAGGATGATGGGCAAATAGAACAGGTTCTGGAAGATGGTAAGCCAGCCGGAGACGAGTGAAATGACGCTGATCACAAGGATGACAAGGGTCAGGAGGGCAATGAGGAGAAAGGGAAGCCTTCTGTTCTTTGGCGTAAGGACCGGGGGCAGTATCGTCATGGTTTGCTCCCACATACGTCATCTCTGTCAGGGTTTATCCGACACGCTCCTGTCGGCACCGTGATCTCGAGCTGTGTCCCCTTGCCCGACTCGCCGTTCTCTGTGTTGGTGATGTCGTCGGGAAAGGTGTTGAGAATGGATCGATACCGCTCCTCGCTCTCCCGCAACGTCTCTTCCGCCTGCTTCTGCACTATGGAATCCTCGCCTGAACGGAGTTCCCTGTCAGTCATGGTCCCCCCTCTTGCCTGTTTCCATGCTACGTCTGACCATACCAGCGGCATGCCACACTGCCGGCGACTGTCTTCTGTGTGTTGTTTCCGTTTGCAGCTCCTGAACCCTCCTTGACTTCGTCGAATCGCAGTTTTCTTGCCCCACGCACGAAAAGTGGGCAATGCGCACGATCCTGCTCTCAGGATAGTCGTGGCGCAAAACGGGTCAAGTGATCCGCCAGGGGTTGTGCGTCTTCAGACCAGAACGTGGCACTGGACTTCCGTCTGCTCTCGTTCACGATGATCAGGTCAGGGGGCATCTGGGGGCACTGTGACCTGTCCATGTTGATTCATCAGCACGTTCCTGTTGACAGGAAGGCCGTCAGGAAGTAACCTTATAGAAGTTGTCGAGGGCCGGTCCTGGGCGGTTGCCCTGAGAGCGGCCATTGTCATATGTGGAGGTTGACATGGAACGTGTGCTAAGCAACGAACTGTCCTCTCACGCAGGTGAACGCATCATGATGGCGGGCTGGATGCACCGCATTCGCAGGCTGGGAAGCGGTATGGTATTTGTCCACCTGCGCGATCGCTCTGGCATCTGTCAGATCGTCGTTGAGGCTCCCGAGGCAGTGGCTTCCATCGACGGATTGCTTGTCGAGAGCGTCATCCAGGTCGAGGGCACGGTGGTTGCAGAGCCACAGGCCGCCGGTGGATACGAAGTGCACGACCCTTCCTTCACCGTGCTGTCTCCTGTCACCGAAGCGTTGCCGTTTCCGATCAACAAGCCGGTCATCAATGCGCATCTGGATACGTTCCTCGACAATGCCATGGTCGGTCTCAGGGCGCCTTCCAAACAGGCCATCTTCAAACTGAGCGCCGCAGTCGCCCACGGATTCCGGGAGGTCCTCGACGGTAAGGGTTTCACCGAAGTGGCGACACCCAAGATCATCGGCTCAGCTTCTGAGTCAGGCGCCAACGTTTTCGCGATCGAGTACTTCGGGAAGCAGGCCTATCTGGCACAGAGCCCCCAGTTCTACAAGCAGATGATGGTCGGTGTCTTCGAACGCGTGTACGAGGTGGCCCCTGTCTTCAGGGCCGAGCCCCATCAGACCATCCGTCACCTCAACGAGTACGTCAGCATGGACGCCGAGATGGGGTTCATTAAGGACCATACGACGGTCATGGCCCTTCTCACCGAAGTCATCAGGGGGATCCTCTCCTATCTCACGACGCACTGCACCGGGGAGCTGGAGCTTCTCAAGGTCGCAATGCCGCTGGCGCCCGAGACCTTTCCGCACGTCTACTTCCCGGACGCACAGCAGTGGATCTTCGAACATCAGGGCGAGGATTGCCGCGGAGAGCCGGATCTTGCCCCTCAGCACGAGAAGTGGCTGGGCGAGTGGGCAAAGGAGACGTTCCAGTCCGATTTCCTGTTCGTTACCGGGTACCCGATGGTGAAGCGCCCCTTCTACACGGCGCCGAACCGGGACGACCCCAAGTACTCCAACTCATTCGACCTTCTGTTCCGGGGGACCGAGCTCGTCACGGGTGGGCAGCGTCTCAACAAGTTTGACGACTATGCCAGGGCTCTGGAATCTCGTGGCATGACCCAGGATGCTGTGGCCGCCTACCTGCAGACATTCCGCTTCGGCATGCCGCCGCACGGTGGATTTGCCATCGGGCTGGAGCGGTTTATCATGCAGCTGACAGGTCTGACGAACCTGCGCGAGGCCGCCCTGTTCCCACGCGACATGGAGAGGCTGCAGCCCTGATCCTTGAAATGTGAACACCGTTGGGGTCAGGCACCTTAGGCATTCACAATTGGAGTGACCGATGAGAGAATACGATTTTCATAGCATCGAACCGAAGTGGCAAGACCTCTGGGAGGCCGAGAAGGCCTATCGGACGGAAGAGAACTCGGTCAAGCCAAAGCTCTTCTGTCTGGATTACTTCCCGTATCCATCAGGAGACGGCCTGCATGTCGGCCATTGCCGCAACTATATCCCCACCGACGTCATCAGTCGCTTCTACCGCATGAAGGGCTTCAATGTCCTGCACCCCATGGGCTGGGACGCATTCGGGCTCCCCGCTGAGAACGAGGCTATCAGGCTGAAGAAAAATCCGCGCGAGATCACCATTAAGAACACGACCAACTTCAAGAGGCAGCTCAAACTCATCGGGACCTCGTACGACTGGGAGCGAGAGATCAACTCATCCGATCCCGAATACTATCGGTGGACTCAGTGGTTCTTCCTGCTTCTGTACAAGCGGGGCCTTGCCTATGAGAAGGAGTCGGAGCAGTGGTGGTGCTCGAGCTGCAAGACTGTCCTGGCTAATGAGCAGGCAAAGGATGGCAAGTGCTGGCGCTGCGGGACCCCCGTGGAGAAGAAGAAGCTGAAACAGTGGTTCTTCAGGATAACCGACTACGCCGATCGTCTGGCCGACGACCTTGATACCGTGGACTGGCCCGAGCGCATTAAGATCATGCAGCGCAACTGGATCGGCAAGTCCGTTGGTGCCGAGGTCGTCTTCGACATCGTGTCGGCCGGCGATGGTTCGAAGCATCCGGTAACGGTCTTCACGACTCGTCTGGACACCATCATGGGCGCTACGTTCCTCGTGCTGGCCCCTGAACATCCTCTGATCCATGAGATCGTTGCGAGCGGACAGCATGCCGAGGTCGATGCATATATCGCTGCCAGCAAGACCAAGACGGAGATCGACCGCATGTCGACAGACAGGGAGAAAACGGGTGTCTTCACGGGAGCCTACACGGTCAACCCGTTCTCGGGCGAGAAGGTCCCGGTCTGGATTGCCGACTATGTGCTCATGGGCTATGGCACGGGCGCCATCATGGCTGTACCTGCTCATGACAGCCGTGACTTTGCGTTTGCCACCAGATGTGGTATCCAGATCCGTCAGGTCATCGGATGGCCGGGCATCGCATATGAGGCAACGTCGTGGAATGATGCATACTCCGAGCACGGAACGCTGGTTCGTTCTGGGCGCTTCGACGGTCTGACAACGGAGGCTGCTTTCGCGGCAATGGTCGAAGAGGGTGAAGCAAAGGGGTTTGCAACGGCGCAGACCAACTACCACATGCGTGACTGGCTTATCAGCCGCCAACGCTACTGGGGAGCTCCGATCCCGATGGTACACTGTCCAACATGCGGGGCGGTCCCGGTTCCCGAGAGTCAGCTGCCAGTCGTGTTACCGGATGTCCAGGGATATGAACCAAGCGGCACGGGCGAGTCGCCTCTGGCCGGCGTCAAGGAATGGGTCGAAACGACGTGCCCTGTGTGCGGGGGACCAGCCAGGCGCGAGACGGATACCATGGACGGCTTCGCCTGTTCCTCTTGGTATGAGCTGCGGTACACCAGCCCTCACAACGACAAGGCGCCCTTCGACAGGGCGACCATCGACTACTGGCTTCCTGTCGACCTGTACGTGGGTGGCGCGGAGCATGCGGTCATGCATCTGCTGTATGCCCGGTTCTGGACCAAGGTCATGTACGACGAAGGTCTCGTGGGCTTCACAGAGCCCTTCGCTCGCCTCATGAACCAGGGAATGCTGCTTTCCTACGACGGGCAGAAGATGAGCAAGAGCAAGCATAACGTCATTACTCCCGACGAGGTTGTCGAGCAGTATGGTGCCGACACCTTGCGCTTGTATGAACTGTTCATGGCGCCGTTTGAGCAGGAGGTCGCCTGGTCCAAGGAAGGTATCTCAGGCGCGCACCGCTTCATGAAGCGTCTGTGGGAGCTCGCACAGCGGAGCATCGACGTACCACGGGGGAACCTGGCGGACGTTGCGGTTCCGAAGCTCGATCTGCAGATCAACAAGTTGATCAGAAAGATCACCGAGGACATCGAGAAGTTCAAGTTCAACACCGCGGTGGCCGCGTTCATGGAGTACTTCAACTTCCTGTCCGAGACCGTGAGGAACGACGAGACGGTTCTGGCGACGGCTGAGTGGCAGACCGCGATGCGGCAGCTGCTTGTCGTCCTGGCCCCTTTCGCTCCCCACACGACAGAGGAACTATGGCAGGAGTACGGGTGCGAAGGGAGCATTCACAAACAGCCCTGGCCTGCCTGGGACGAGAGCAAGCTTGTCGAGAGCGAAGTTGAGGTTGCCGTGCAGGTTAATGGCAAGGTGAGGGGCTCGATGCTCGTCCCTTCGGACTCGACCGACGAGGAACTGGGAAGCCTGGCCCTCGCTCAGGATTACGTTGTCAAGTACACGGCCGGACACATTGTCAAGCGTGTCGTTGCAATCAAGGGAAAAGTCGTTAATATTGTAGTTCAGTGACTCTCGATCAGGAGGAAGTTGAATGGCAAATCCAAAGAAGAAAATTACCCACAGCAGGAAGGGCAATAGATACAGCAAAGTCAAGATGCGCTTCAGGAACAACCATAGCCCCCTTGTCCACTGCGGCCACTGCAACAAGCTTATCCGTACACACCATATCTGCCGGTATTGCGGCTATTACGATGGCAAGCTCGTGGTCAAGCAGGAAGAGAAGAAGGAAAAGCCTGCCGCCTAGCGTATGAAGGTTGCAGTCGATGCCATGGGGGGCGATTATGCCCCCCATGAGATTATCAAGGGTGCCGTAGAAGCTGCCCGTGCGTTTGGTGTCACGGTTGTCTTCGTGGGCGACGAGGTCGCTATCAATAGTGAGCTGTCCCAGTATCGTCAGGGTCAGCTCTTTTCGTACGAAGTGGTCCCGACGACCCAGGTCATCACGTTTCACGACCACCCATCCGAAGTACTGAGGACGCGCAAGGACTCGTCGCTGTATCGGGCCATCCAGCTCGTTGCCGAGAAGAAGTGCGATGCGATCGTCTCCGCCGGCAGTACCGGGGCACAGATGGCAATCTCCCTCTTTGTCCTCGGCCGCATTCGCGGCGTCCTTCGCCCGGGGCTGACTACTGCTGTACCGTCCGCGACGGGCGAGCCGTTCTACTTCATCGATGTTGGAGCAGTGGCTGACTGTGTTCCAGAGAACATCCTGCAGTTTGCGCGCATGGGCCAGGTTTACTGTCGCCTCGCTACGGGCAAGGAGACGCCGACGGTTGGCCTCCTCAACATCGGCGAGGAAGCCGAGAAGGGGTCCCGCCAGATGATCGAGGCGCACAAGCTTCTGGCCGCAAAGACTCCTGGGTTCATTGGCAACGTCGAACCGAAAGAAGCTTTTCGACATGCCGCGGATGTCGTGGTCAGCGATGGATTCACCGGCAACATCTTCATCAAGACCATGGAGAGTACGGCAGAAACGCTGTTTGGCATGATGAAGTCGGCGCTCGGCAGCTCTATCAAGGGCAAGCTCGGTGGCGCGCTGGCTCACAGCAATCTGCGACTCGTCAAGGAGAAACTCGACTACAGCCAGTACGGCGGGGTACCGCTGCTGGGAGTCAAGGGCATCAGCATCGTCTGTCATGGGAGGTCCGACGCCACGGCCATCTATCACGCCATCCGTGTCGCCAGGAATGTCAGCGACGAAGGCCTTGTGACGAAGCTGGAGGCACTCTGGAAATGACAGACAGCATACGCCCGACTCGCAGGACCGCCATTCATCGGATCGTCGTTCCGAAGGACGATTTCACCGGTGCCCTCGTGATGGAGCGGACCGAGGAATTCAACAAGACACTCCCCGTATCGTTCAAGAATCTCCGCTATCTGGTCGTCGCTCTCACGCATAGCTCATTCGCCAGCGAGCACCACAGCTACACGTCGAACGAGAAGCTTGAATTCGTGGGCGACGGTGTCGTGAACTTCATCGTTGCCAAGTTGTTGTTCCTCGAGTTTCCGGACGCCCAAGAGGGCGATCTCTCTAAGATGCGCGCCGCACTGGTCAAAGAGCAGGGCATCTATGAGCGCGCGCTGGAACTGGGGCTCGACAGGTATCTGTTGCTGGGCAAGGGCGAAGACAAGCTGCGCGACGAGCGCAAGCCGGCGATTCTCGCGGACGGCTTTGAGGCTCTGGTCGCTGCCATATACTTTGACAGCGGCATGCACGCGGCCGAGAAGTTTGTCAGCATCGTGTTTCACAAGGCAATCGCCGAGCTGCGCAACGGAGCGGTCCTGGATCACAAGACAGCCCTGCAGGAAGAGACGCAGCGGAGCGTCCGCCTGCTGCCGTCGTATGATACGGAGGTCGCGCGGGGCGAAGACGGATCGGACGTGTTCACGTCACTGGTGTATATCGGCAACGTCCTGTACGGCGAAGGCCGCGGGTCATCCAAGAAGAAGGCCGAAGAGGACGCCGCTCGTGCGGCCCTTGATGCTTTTGTCTCGGAGCACCCTCATCGAGGGGAGTCTGGTCAGTGAGCTTCCTTTCGCGCGTCAAGCAGCTCTTTGGTGGGGACAAGCCGGTGCAGGAGGAATATCCAGTCGAGGTGCTTGACAGCGGAGCCGAGCCACAGGAGTCGATGTCGTCCGCTGCACCACAGACCGTGCGCCAACAGGCCGGAAGCGCTCGCCACGAGGCAGCAGATTTCGATGCTCTGGAGGAGCTTCTGATCGACGCCGGCATCGACGTCGACACGACAATGGCGATCCTGCAGGAAGTACGAAAGGGCGGACTGCTGGGCCGTCCCACCGCAGAACAGGTCATCGAGCGTATCCGTGGCAAGCTGAGTTCCGTGTTTGATCTGGACAGTACGCTGCACACGACGGGCTCACCTGCCGTCATCCTCGTTACGGGGGTCAACGGCGTGGGCAAGACTTCTTCGATCGCCAAGCTGGCAAACATGCTCAAGCAGGAGAACCGCTCGGTCCTGCTGATTGCGGCCGATACCTTTCGCGCCGGGGCGGTCGACCAGCTTGCTATCCTTGCTGATCGCGTCGGCGTCCCAGTGATGCGTTCGGTAGAGGGACAGGACCCGTCCAGTGTCGTGTTCAACGGACTTCAGAAAGCTGTAGCGGGCGGCGTGGACGTCGTGGTGATCGACACGGCAGGTCGGCTTGAGAACAAGAAGAACCTTACGTTCGAGCTGCAGAAGGTTGTGCGCGTCATTGAAACGAAGTTGGGTCTGCCATTGTCAGAGACACTGCTGGTCATCGACGCGACGACCGGCGAGAATGCTCTCATGCAAGCCCGCGCCTTCCGTCAGGCGATCCCGATCTCGGGCATCATCCTGACCAAGATCGACTCCGGCGCGAAAGGCGGCAGTATCGTGAGCATTGCGCGTGAATTGCGTATTCCAATCAAGCTGGTCTGCAATGGTGAAACACTTATGAGCATAAAACCATTTGACAAAGACGATATAGTGAACATGATATTGCTGTCAGAGTAAGCATCAATAGCAGTGAGAACGTACCTATTCCGCTACATGCAGATAAGGAGCTGAACTATGCAGAGCAAGCCGAAGGAAAAGGTGTCCATCACTCCTGGTCACGAGAAGAAGATCAAGCGCAAGGAAGAGATCGGCGAGTTGCTTGAGTTCTACTCGGGGCTGCTCACCAAGAAGGAGCTCGGCGTTCTGGAGCTGTACATCCAGCCGAGCTGCTCCGGCGCCGAGGTCGCCCGCAAATTGCGGATCTCACGGCAGGCCGTCCATGACCACATCCGTCGCTCACTTGGACGCATGAGGCGCTGCGAGAGCAAGTTGGAGCTTATCTCAAACTACAAGAAGAACGTTGTGATGTTCCGGAAGATCATGGCCAAACTCGATCAGTGCTGCGCACAGTCACACAACACAGAAGGTGAACAGACCCTTGGGGAGTTGAAGACCCTGTTCGAGAAGCTGATCAACCGTAACAGCCACGAGCTGTAGGTATCCCGAGTGTTCGAATCTGTAAAGAAAGCGCTTGGTGGGGTCTTCGATGGGCTGCGCCGCAAGGGTCTGCTGTCACAGGGAGACATTGATGCTGCGCTAGCCGAGGTCAAGCTGGGTCTGCTCGGCGCCGACGTCGACTATCGAGTTGTCAAGTCGTTCATCACTCAGACGCGTGAGGCATGCCTGGACGAGAAGGTCCTCAAGAGTATCACGCCCGGTGACCAGGTGGTCAAGGTTCTCTACGAACAGCTGACGCAGGCGCTTGGAGGACAGGGCGGCAAAGGCATCGCCATCACACATATCCCATATCGGGTCATGCTTGTGGGTCTCCAGGGGTCTGGCAAGACGACGACGCTGGGCAAGCTGGCACTTCTCCTCAAGAAGGAAGGTCACTACCCTCTTCTCATTCCCGGAGACTACGGCCGGCCGGCAGCCTACCAGCAACTACAGAAGCTGGCAGCTGACGCGGGGGTCGAGTTCTACGGGGAACATGCCGAGAGTCTGGCGGATCTCATCCGCGGTGCTGATCGGTTTGCCCGGGAGAAGTCCCTGGATGTTCAACTGCTGGACACGCAAGGACGCCACGACTTCGACACAGAGCTCATGGATGAACTGCAGACGGTTACTGCGCTGTACCACCCTGACGAGACCCTGATCGTGCTCGATTCGATGATCGGATCAAAGGCCATTCCGCTTTCGCAGAGCTTTGACAAGGTTGCCCCACTTACTGGGGCGATCTTCACGAAGTTCGATTCACCCGCACAGGGTGGCGCGGTCTTGTCCTTCAAAGAGGCCATTGGCAAGCCAATCAGGTATATCGGCGTCGGAGAGCATCTGCAGGACCTCGATTACTTCATACCGGAGAGGCATGCGGCGCGCATCGTCGGCTACGGCGATATCGAGGGACTGCTCAAGCGGTACGATGACGCCGAGTCCAGGGCAAAGGCAGCAGGCGTCGCCAAGAGAGTCCAAACGGGGAAGTTCGACCTTTACGACCTCCGCGATCAGCTGGTTGAAATAGCTCAAGTTGGTGGTATAAATAAGATGCTTGAGAGTCTTCCCGCCAACATGGTTCCGAAGGGGGCTGTTGCCGACGAAGGCGTTTCAAAGAGATTCACGGCCATCATTGACTCCATGACCGACAGCGAAAGACGCAGTCCTGCCATCCTGAACGCGTCCCGTAAGCGTCGTGTTGCTCGCGGCGCAGGCGTGGATGTCAGTGACATCAACAGAATGCTCAAGCAGTTCGAGTTGTTCAGCCGCATGGCGAAGATGGCTAGCAACAGGCACGCCGGGGGCTTTGGCTTGCCCGGATTCTAATACTCGCAGGTACGCAACAGGAGGAAACATGGTAAGCATCAAGCTCGCAAGGACTGGAACCAAGCATCAGGCGCACTATCGTTTTGTCGTGCTGGACCGTAAGAAACCGACCAACGGCGCGGTCATCGAGACACTCGGATACTATGACCCCAAACCCAAGGAGCCGAAGATCGAGGTCAGCGAAGAGCGTGTCGCTTATTGGCTCGGACTTGGCGCCCAGCCAACTGATTCCGTGCGCAACCTCCTCAAGCACAACGGTATCTGGCAAAGATTCGTTGCTAGCAAGGCCGCGAAGTAAGCCGGCTCTGCGCGCATCAGGAGATTCCCGATGAAGCAGTTGGTCGAGACGATCGTCAAAGCTCTGGTGGATAGCCCCGAAGAAGTGGTTATCACTGAGATCGCTGGAGAGCAGACCATGACTTATGAGATCAAGGTCGGCCAGAAGGACACCGGCAAAGTCATCGGAAAAATGGGTCGCACGGCTCAGGCAATTCGCACCATCGTCAGAGCGGCTTCTGCCAAGTCCGGTAAGAGCGCCACAGTCCAAATCGACAGCATGAACGACGAACAGGCCGAGGGTGGTCTGAAAGAGGAGCAGTAGAATCGATGGCTACCAGCGTTTGGATGAAACAGAATGTTCTCATCAAGACGGTCGTGACCCAGCAGTTCAAGGACAGCTATCTCAAGGAGCTGGACGGAGCGTATACTGGGGCGAAACAGAACCTTGAGAGACTGAAGTCCTCACTCTCGCAGGTTATCCTTCGTGGCGGCGTGGGCGGTCAGTACGACGATCTCGTCAAGGCGCAGTTGCAGGAGGAGAAGGCAAAGCAGGAGCAAATGGCTATGGATCTCGAGGCCAAGAAGGCCGAGGTATCCAAACTGGAGCTTGGCTCTGTCTACGTTCAGGGCGCCCTTGAAGGGACTGTTGAAGTCAAGATGGGGGACAATCTGTTCCAGAAGATCAGCTCCACCTCGGTCCTCATTCAGGACGGCGTCATCCTGTCTATCGACTAGCAATTCACTGCATTGTACGGTTCAGGGCAGAGCGGCAACGCTTTGCCCTTTTTGCATGTCCACTCGGCTTGACATGCTCGCGCGATATGTGGTATAGTCTGAAAACATGTGAAGTACGCGAAGAAACTGGTCGCATTCGGGTTCAGGAGTGGACTGCCGGCTAGGAGGTGGTCTACTGACGGGCGGAACCGGGGCGCCTGGAACGCATCCGGCGAGCTGCCGAAAGGAGTAACGATGGCATCCAAGAAGTTGCTCGGTATGCTGAACGACGCGATTGCCGGCGAACTGCAGGTTGCGGTCCAATATATGTGGCAGCATGTGCAGTGGAAGGGCATGAAGCACTTCGCGGTCAAGGATGAGTTCCAGAAGATCGGCATCGAGGAGATGAAACACGCCGAGGCAATTGCCGAACGGCTCTTCTACCTCGGAGGGACGCCGACGACGAAGCCTGACCCCATTACTGTTGGATCATCACTCAAGGAGATGCTGACCGCAGACATGAAGGCCGAGGAGAAGACGATCAAGATGTACAAAGAGGTCATTGCCCTGGCCACCAAGGAAGGAGACCTCACGACAGCACACATTTTCACCGAGATCCTGGGGGACGAGGAAGGGCACCACGACACCTTCCAAGGCTTGCTGGAAGAAGTCTGACCGTTCAACCACAGCACGTGACACAAGGCGCCGGGCTTCCCGGCGCCTTTTTGCGTTGTCGGAACAGTCAGGTCGTCAACTCTCCAGAAAAGTATGCGTAGTTGCCACGCCTTTTGAGCAAGGCGCCTGTCCCCTGTTACATGGTCTGTCATTCCCGCGAAGGCGGGAATCCAGTCCCGCCCCGGTGGCCAGCATGTTACAACAACTACGTCTGTCCCCTGTTACACGTCTGGTTGCACAGACTGCGATGCCGTATGGAATCGCATTTGGAGGGCGTTTGCGATCGGTGGCACGGGGGTATTGACAAAGCATCGGGTTCATGAATACTGCATCTAGTGAGAGGTGATTCAGGTTTTGGGTTTGGCATTTTCTAGTGATGGAGGCGGGAATGTCACACATTGCGGGAATGGGAGTCAAGGTTCCGGACAGGGTTCTGACGAATGAGTACTTCAGCGAGTACTTCAACGAGGACTTGAGTGGTTTCCTCGAAGGAATAGTTGGTCAGAAGGAGCGTCATTGGCTGGCTGACGACGAATCCGTGGTTGACCTCTGTCTTCCTGCTGCCCAGGAGGCGATGGCAGAAGCCGGGATTACGGCAAAGGACCTTTCGATGGTCGTCGTCGCTTCCGACACCCACGAGTACATCTCACCGCCGACGTCGCTTGTCGTCCAGGGTAAGCTTGGGGCTATCAACGCGATGGTCTTCGACCTGTCTGCTTCCTGTGCTTCGTTTGTTACTGCCCTCGTGACTGTGGACTCATGGTTCAGGTCTCACCCGGACTTCAAGTACGCTCTGCTGATTGGCGAATATGGCATGACCAAGTATGTGGACAAGGATGACAAGTACACGGCCTCTCTCTTCGCCGACGGTGCCGCAGCTGTCGTCATCGAGAACACAGGCGAGAGTCTCATCGCGTCGAAGTTTATCGCCGACGGCACGTATCATGACTATCTGGGCGTGTTCGGTGGGGGAACCAGGTATCCAATCAACGACGATACGCTTGCCAAGGGTCTGCACAAGCTGCGCATCCTCAAGAAGTACGATGAGAATCCCAACCTGGTCGCATGGCCTGGACTGGTGAAGAGCCTTATGGAGAAGGTCGGCGAGCCTCTGGGTGCCATCGATCTGATCCTGTTCACTCAGATCAATCTTTCGGTCATCAAGAAAGTGCTGGAGATTCTGGGCATCCCAGAGTCAAGGTCACACTGGATCATGGACAGATACGGCTACACCGGCTCGGCGTGCATCCCAATGGCATTGTATGATGCTCGCAAGCAGGGCAAGGTGAAGCCCGATGACTTGGTCGTGCTGGTGGCATCGGGCGCAGGACAGGCGATGGGCGCGGTCGCGCTCCGTCTGTAGTCGATCGGGTCAGGGAGCGGTTACATGAGGACAGTACGCATCGCCGGTACGGGCATCTATACGCCGACACGTTCGATGCCGACCGGGGAGGTCGGTGCAATGTTGAACCTGGATCTGACGCAACAGATTCAGACGGGCGGCATCAGGGTCAAGAAGATCATGGCAGACGATGAGGAAGCATCTGACCTCGCCGTCTATGCAGGGATGCAGGCGCTGAAGAATGCCGGAGTCAAGCCTTCGGAACTGGACCTCATCATTGTCAGCACCGATACGCCCGACTACATCTCGCCATGCACAGCGTCCATTGTTCAGCACCGACTGTTGGCCAAGAACGCAGGTATCTTCGACACGAACTGCGCGTGCGCGGGCTGGGTCACTGCGCTCAACACGGCCACCAAGTACATCATGGCGGACCAGCATTTCCACAAGGCACTTGTCATCGGTACCTATGCCATGACGCGATTTCTCAACTGGCAAGACAAGGTCACCGCCCCGACGTTTTCCGACGGAGCTGGCGCTGCCGTGCTCGTCGAAGACGAGTCCGAGACTGGCGGGTATCTCGGGTCGATGCTTTACGCTGACGGGTATTACTGGGACTACCTGGGCGTCTACCTGGGGTCAGCCAGACTGCCGACAGCCGAGTCAGTAGCGAACCAGGAACACAAGGTGCAGTACAACCAGAACAAGAGGTTCCCGGATGTCAACTCGGTCCATTGGCCCCGCCTGGTACGGGAGACACTGGCGCAGGCCAACCTGACACCGCAGGACGCTGACATGCTGCTGTTCACGCAGGTCCGCAGGAACACGATCGAAGGGGTCATGAATACGCTGGGCCTGCCGATGACCAAGACGCATACGGTCATGGAGAAGTTCGGCTACACGGGCTCAGCCTGCGTTCCCATGGCCTTGCACGACGCGCTCGAGCAGGACCTCATCCATAGTGGCGACATCGTGGTCATGACAGCTTCGGGCGGCGGCTACGCCATGGCGTGCTACGCCATGCGCTGGCTGTAAGGGAGGTTAGAGATGGCATACGCACCGTTTGAAGGAAGGCGAATCTACTCCGAGCGATTGGGAGACGGCAGCAAGACCGTCATCTTTGGACACGGGAACCTGGCTTCCGCCAACTCCTGGCGACTGATGATGCCCTATCTACCGCTCGACCGGAAGAATGTGTTTATCGATTTCCCCGGATTCGGCAAGTCGGACAATGTCCCACCCACGACAGTGGAACACTGCGCCGACGCGCTTATTGCCTGCCAGAAGTACTGGCATCTCGAGCCTGCCGTCTATGTCGGCCATTCGATGGGAGCAATCGTCGGTCTGATGGCGGCGCTTAAGGGAGCTCAGTTCTCCAAGATGGTGCTGATTGGCTGCGGACCCGCGGATGGCTACCCCATGATGGATCAGATGCGGGCCTCGTTTCTAATGCTGACGCAGAATCCCCCACTCATCGAGGCCATGACACGCAAGAACAATGAGCCGTTCGGCCTTGCAGAGGACATTCTGGAGGAGATCATCGCTGACGCTGTTCGCTGTGTTCCTCAGGGTTACACGGAAATGGCGGATTCACTGGCAGGCGTACGAATGTCTACGCAGCTCGGTACCCTTTTCATGCCGATCACGTTCCTCCATGGTGATCGAGACGGTGTTGTTCCCATCGACTGGATTCGGCCGACGGTCGCAGCTGCTCATGGAAAACTGGTCGTCCTTGAGGGGCAGGTACACCTTCCGATGCTCGTCGAACCGGAGCAGTTCGCCGCAACCCTTGAGAAGGAGCTATAGAGAGTGATGGTTGAGCATCGTAGGCAGATGACAGCGGTGAAGTCGCGAGAACCCTTGGTCTCGACGACACTCTCGACGTCCGAGCGGATCGTCGGCTCGGCGTTGAAGCTGTTCTTCACGCACGGCTACTCGCAGACATCTGTGGCGATGATTGCTCGCGACGTCGGCATCTCGAACTCAGCTTTCTACCGGCACTTCAAGTCCAAGGAGGGAGTCCTGTTCGCGGTTCTGGAGACGTTCTCGGAGGATTTCACCGGGGCACTGTCCAGTGGCATGGAACGAGCAGAGGGCCTGGAAGGGAAGCTTCGAGCGTTCTATTCGACGATTCTGGAAGTAGTGGGGCGCGACACGCACCTGTACAGGGTCTTCACGGAGACCGAGTTCAACGGGTACGTCTTTGTCCGTGATTTCTACTCCCGGGTTGTAGCGATCGTGGGTGACCAGCTACGTGGACTGGTGCCTGCGGAGTTCGATCTCGACGACATAGGCTACTACCTTCTCGGATCGGTGTATCTGGTGGCGGTCAAGAAGACTCTGTGGGAAAGCCTCTTCACGGTCGACGGGTTCTGCACGCAGTTGGTCGACTTCGCACTACATGGCATAGACATGCGCGGCGATGCCCCGGAAGGTCTCGTGCCACTTCCCGAAGCCGCTCCTCTGCAGGAACCCGAAGTGCGCCTGTCGAAAGGCGAGCGCACCCAGAAAAACCTGTTGACGGCTGCAGAGCACATCTTTGGTGAGCAGGGCTACTGGAATGCCGATATCTACAGCATTGCCCGGGCGGCGGGGGTTGCGCCTGGGACGACCTACCTGTACTTCGACTCCAAGCTGGAGCTGCTGTCACGGTTGGTCGTCGAGGTCAACGAGGGCCTTCGGCGCCATACGGCTCAGGCGGTGCGAGGCCTTGCTGACAGGCGCATCATCGAGGTGGCAGCACTCGAGTCCTTCTGCAACTACATTCGGGAGCATAGAAATTCCTACCGTGTCGTCCGAGAGGCGGAGTTTGTCGACAAGGACCTCGGCAGGTGGTACTACACGCGACTGTCCGACCCCTACACGGTTGTGCTGGAGCGAGCCATGGTGGCGGGCGAGATTCGGCCTGGCAATCCTGAGATCACCGCGCTTGCTCTTATGGGCGTGGGTCACTGGTTGGGTTTGCGGTGGGTTCTGTGGAGTGACCATCTCGACGCTGAGGTGTCACCTGCTGCGCTCACAAGTTCTGTACGACTTGTTCTGCACGGACTTGAAGGAGCGGCCCGGAGGGCCGCTTCGAAAGCTGACAACAATCATGACAAGGGGGTGAAAGCGACTGGCAGACGCAGGCGAGAGAACACGGCCCATAACGTGGCCGTATCCGGTGGACAGAACGGCTGAATGTGTGGCGTCTCATTCTTATAGAACAGGAGGAATGACAATGAAGAAGGTACTGTCACTAGCACTTGCGATTGCCCTCGTCGTCGGGTTATTTGCGGGCGTGCGGCCGGCCAGCGCTGAAACCAAGGATTTCTTCATGGTGCTGCAGGTTGGGTTCAAGCAATATGCCCTCAACGGGCTCCCTCTCGCTTCGGAAGTTGCACCCGAGATCATCAGTGGGCGTACGTTCGTCCCTGTTCGTCTCATCACGGAGACCTACGGAGCCGTGGTGGACTGGAATCCAGCCTCGCGCACAGTAACGATCAAACTCGGCGAGGTCGAAGTCATCCTGACGATCGGTTCGAAGGAAGCCATCGTTGGGTCCGAGACCAAGCTGCTCGAAGCAGCTCCCTACATCAAGGCGGGCCGCACCATGGTGCCTTTGCGTCTCATCAGCGAGGCCTTTGGTTTGTCCGTCTACTACGATTCCCAGACGAAGAGTATCTCCATCAAATCCAAAACGACGGGCGTGGTTCCCGGAATCACAGGGAACCAGATCCTCATCGGCTCGTTCTCAGTTCAGACCGGTCCATACGCGGTGGTCGGGATCCCGTTCTCGCACGGCATGCAGTCATATTTCAACATGGTCAATGAAGCGGGTGGGGTCTATGGTCGCAAGATCAACCTGAAGGTCGAAGATGACGGGTTCAACCCCGCCAAGACCGTGACCATCGTCAAGAAGTTCGTCACGGAGGACAAGGTGTTTGCCGTGGTCGGCGGCCTTGGTACTCCTGGTTGCCTCGCCGTCATGGACTACCTGAACGATCAGAAGGTGCCGTTCGTCTACCAGGCATCCGGCGTCTCCAAGATAGCGATTCCAGCCAAGAACTACGTATTTGCGGTCCAGCCCAACTATATCAACGAGGGTCAGATCTTCGCGAAATACGTTGCCAGCACGCTTGGTCTCAAGAACATCGCCGTGCTATACAGCAACGATGATGCAGGCAACGAAGGGTTGAAGGGCATCAAGCTGGGTGTCGACAAGTACGGTGGCAAGATCGTTGTCGAATCACCGTTCCCTGCTACCGAGACCGACTTCACCTCGTATTTGCTCAAGGTGCAGGCCAGCAATGCGGATGCACTCATCCTCTATGCGACCGGTGTTGCTACCGGCGGCAACGTCGTCAAGACCGCCAAGTCGCTCGGTCTCACGCAGAAGATATTCCTGCCCTATCCTCACTCCGGTATCATCGCGACCGCGGGTGCTGCAGCTGATGGTGTCTACGTGACCGGCTGGGTGGACTTCTCCAACCTCACGGACCCCGGTGTCGCGAAGTTCTTCGCCACGTGGAGAAAGTACTATCCCAAGGACGACCCGCTGACATTCTCGTATGCCGTCGCCGGTTGGGTGGCGGCTGAGGTTTTCACCGAGGCTGTACGCAGGTCCGGCCCTTATCCCACGCGCGATTCACTGGTGTGGGCCCTGGAGACGTTCAACGGCTGGTCTGGATACCTCGCCAAGGACATCAGCTATGGTCCAAACGAGCGTTCCGGAAAGTACTCCATGTTCTTCATGCAAGTTCAGAAGGGCGCGCTTGTCAAGGTCAGCGACTGGATCAGCGTCCTGAAGCCTTAGTACAATTGTAGTAGGCCACTCACAGTGGCGGCATCCTGCCCGGGGGCCGAAGCCCCCGGGCACAAAGTGAGGACACCATGCTGACAATCGACAACCTGACCGTGCGCTTTGGAGGCGTCGTCGCCGTCAAGTCACTCAACCTGACAGTGAAGGACGGCGAGATTCATGCGCTCATCGGTCCGAATGGAGCGGGCAAGACGACGGTGTTCAACGCCATCTTTCAACTCGTGCCATATTCAGGAGGCATCCAGTTCGCTGGAAGGGAGTTGCGTGGCTTGCCACGCCATCGCCTTGCGGAGATCGGGGTGACACGTACGTTCCAGAACCTCAGCATCTTCCCAAGCATGACCGTGCGTGAGAACATTCTGGTAGGATTCCACAGCAAGTCTCGAAGCAGGTTCACAAGCGAACTGCTGGGACTTGCCCGGGAACCAGGACAGCAGCTGGCAGAAACGCTCGACTTCTTCGGGCTGACTGCTCTTGCTCCTGCATACGCAGTCGTCCTGCCCTACGGCACGCTCAAGTCCGTGGAGCTGGCACGTGCGTTCATAAGCCACCCACGTCTTGTGCTGCTCGACGAGCCGGCCGCCGGCATACCGACGTCGGAGAAAGGCGCACTCAAGGCGGTCATTCGGAAAATGCGAGATGCCGGGACGACCGTGCTTCTCGTCGAGCATGACATGGAACTGGTCATGGACATCTCAGACTCGGTCACGGTCATGGACTTCGGCGAGAAGATCGCGGGAGGAACGCCGGCCGAGGTCTCGGCAGACAAGCGTGTCATCGAGGCGTACCTCGGGGAGGAAACCCATGCTGCGAGTTGACCAGGTCGTCTCAGGGTATGGGCCTATCGACGTCCTGAATCATGTCACCATCAGTCTCGACAAGGGAGAGATTGTCGCCGTGCTTGGCGCCAACGGGGCGGGCAAGACCACGCTTCTGAGGACCATCACTGGGCTCATCCGGGTACGCAAGGGTTCCGTGATGTTCGGCGACAAGGCACTCAATGGACTGTCGCCCGCGGAGGTCGTCAAGTGCGGCATCTCCCACGTCCCCGAGGGACGGCACATCTTCCCCGACCTGACCGTGGAAGAGAACCTGCTGCTGGCAGCCTATAGCATGCCGCGCAGCCTGCAGAAGAGCAGACTCGAGGCCATGTATGCAATGTTCAGTATCCTTGCCGAACGCCGCAAGCAGGCCGGTGGCACGCTGTCAGGGGGTGAGCAGCAGATGCTGGCGTTGGCCCGGGGACTGATGCCGAATCCACGCCTGATGCTGCTGGACGAACCGTCCCTGGGCCTTGCGCCCAAGACCATCGGCACGGTGTTCGATACGCTGGCCCGCCTGCGTGAGTCCGGCGTCTCCATCCTGCTGGTCGAACAGAACGCCAAGCGGTCCCTGGAATTGGCCGACCGGGCATACGTTCTCGTGACAGGACAGGTGGCTCTTGAGGGGACGGCGCGTGAGCTCAACGGGAACGAAATGGTCAAACAGCTCTACCTTGGAGGGACCCGATGAGCATCGACATCTTCTTGAACCTGACTGTCCGGGGGCTGACGACCGGGGCAATATACGCGCTGGTCGGGATGGGCATCGTCCTTATTCTGCAGACGACGAACGTCATGAACTTCGCCCAGGGCGACACAGGCATGTTCATCACGTACCTGGCATTCTTCATGATAACGACAGCTAAAGTACCGTATTCGCTTGTTCTCATCCTTGCCATTGCTGCGGGAGCTGTCGTCGGCTTGCTTGTCGAGCGCTTCATGATGCGGTCGGTACGTTCACGTTCCCACCTGTCGCTCATCATGCTGACGCTGGGTCTGTCGCTGCTGTTCCAGGGCCTGGCAGCGTTCCTGTTCAAGACTGAACCCCGCCTCTTCCCGCCACTCGTGTCGGGCGATCCCATCAAGTTGGGCCCGGTTATCCTGGGCAGGCAGGACATTGTGGTCCTACTGGCCGCGATCGTTACATTCGGCATCCTGTACCTGTTCCTCTACCGGACCAGGCAAGGCGCCGCAGCCCGGAGCATCTCACAGGACGAATACGCGGCGCGTGTCCTCGGGATCCCCACTCCATCGATCTACATGTTGGTATGGGCTATTGGGAGCGCGATGGCGGGTCTGGCAGCACTGCTCATCGTCCCCAGGTTCTCACTGGAGCCGTCGTTCATGGGTCTCATTCAGGTGAAAGCCTTCACGGCCATCGTCCTGGGAGGCATGGGCTCGGTGTTCGGCGCTGCTGTCGGCGGACTCATCATCGGTGTCGTGGAGAACCTTGTGGCATATCAATTCCCAGCCATCAAGGACAGCTTCATGCTCATCGTGATCGTCATCGTCTTGCTGGTCATGCCACAGGGACTGTTTGGCAAGCACCAGCAGAAGAGGTTCTGATGACTCCTTCCAGTACAAGGCGTTTGGCGGTCAACGGAGCCATGGCGGCGCTTGTCCTTGTTCTCCCGCTCGTGTTCAGAACGAGGCCGTCGATTATCGGCTACCTGAACATCGCTATGCTGTATGCCATTGCGACACAAGGACTCAATCTGCTCATGGGGTTTGGCGGTCTCGTCTCGCTGGGACACGCAGCATTCATGGCCATCGGTGGCTACACGGCGGCAGTGCTGGTCATGACGTACCACGTGAACATGTTTCTGGCTGTTGTCGCCGGTGTGGCCGGTGCCGGATTGTTCGGGCTTGTCATCGGGTTCCCGTCGCTGCGTCTGTCAGGGTTCTACCTGGCGGTAGCGACGATGGCACTGGGAAGTTCCGTTGCCGACGTCATCAAGAGGCTCGCCATTACCGGGGGAGACTACGGTCTCATCAACATACCGGTTCTTCGGCTCGGAGGCTGGGAGCTCACCAGCGAGGCGTCCAAGTACTACTTCTTCGTCGTCATCCTTGTCGTCGTGTTCCTGGTTGTCCGCAACTTCCTGAACAGTCGTAGTGGGCGGGCAGTCCGTGCTGTGCGCGATTCCGAGATGACGGCTGCGGCAATGGGTGTGAATGTTGCGGCTTACAAGCTCATCACCTTCATCTTTGCCGCCTGCATTGCCGGCCTCTCGGGGGCGCTGTACGCCTTCACCATCTCGTACCTCCATCCCATGAACTTCGGGCTTACATTCTCCATCGAGTTATTGTCCATGAGCATCATCGGCGGTCTGGGTACGATCATAGGCCCTATCCTGGGCGCTCTGTTCTGGGTCATGCTGCCGGTCGTCATCGGTGGCAGGATGGAATTCCTGTCGACTGTCATCTTCGGTCTCAGCATCATCGGTTCAGTCATGTTCTTGCCCAAGGGTCTGTCGGAGTTGGTCACGCGCATACAGACTCGTCTGAAACTGTAACGGCGCAGGCGCCGGGCGAAATACCATCCGGAACAAAGGGGGACACCATGAGTGTCGGAATTCTCGGAAGCTATAGCAGCAGGTTTGGCAAGCTCGAAAACTCCAGCGTCTACGATCTCATCGTTGAGGCTGGACGCGGCGCAATTGCAGACGCACAAATCGATCCCAGAGACATCGATGGGGTGTGGGTTGGCAACTACAGCTCAGGGTCGTTCAACAACCAGGAACATCTGGCCTCATGGGCCGTCGAAATCGACCCGGCATTGCTCTACAAGCCATGTGTCAAAGAGGAGGCAGCATGTGCTTCCGGCTCTGCCGCTGTGCGTGCAGCGCGTCTGGCCGTTGGCGCGGGGGAGGCCCGTTTTGTCCTGGCCATCGGGGTCGAGAAGATGACGGCGCTTGACCGGGACGGCGTTACTCATGCGCTTGCCATGGCATCGTACTGGCCAGAAGAGGGAAGCAAGGGCATGACGTTCCCGGGCCTCTTCGGCATGTGGTCCCAGGTATACCGTGAGCACTACGGGTACAGCGACGACCAGATGAGTCTGTGGCAAGCCATGGTGCATGCCAAGAACCGTGACAACGCGACACACAACGAGCTTGCGCATATGTACACGAAGCCGAGCAGTCTGGAGTTCGCTCTGCACGTATCTGAGAAAAACCCTCTCGTTGCAGATCCTCTCAAACTCACGGACTGCTCTCTGGTCAGCGACGGAGCGGCGGCCATGGTGCTGGGACCGATTGATGACGTCAAGGCCCTCAAGGACCGCGTGGTCGAGATCACCTCACAGACGCTTGTCACCGATCACATGCAGTCCAGCAAACGCGAGCTGTGGCACAACGTTGCTGGCAGGATGGCTGTCGAGTCAGCCTACAGCAAGGCCGGCATTACTGTACCGGACGTTGACTGCGCAGAAGTCCACGACTGCTTTACGATCAATGAGCTACTGACGTACGAGGCAATGGGGCTGTGTGCAGAAGGCGACGGGGGCCGGCTGATCGAGCGGGGCGGCGTCGTACAGCCGGACGGCAGCTGCCCGGTTAACCTTAGCGGAGGTCTCATTGGCAAGGGGCACCCCGTGGGGGCCACGGGTGTGTCGATGCACGTCTACGTCGCGCGCCAGCTTGAGGGCCGTCCGCTTGGGCTCGGTGCAAACAACCCGGAGGTAGGGCTCGTCATGAACGTCGGTGGCTCGAACGTCAGCAACTTCGCATCAGTACTGAAACGCGTCAAGTAGATAGGGAGGAAGCCATGACAAAGGGATACGGACTGCAGGACAAGGTTGTCGTCGTCACAGGCGGAGCTGCAGGCATCGGCCGGGCCACTGCCAGGAGGTTCGCCGAGGAGGGAGCGCGCGTCAGTATCTGGGATATGAATGCCGAGGCAGGGGCGGCGACGCTGGCCGACCTGAAGCAGTTGGACACTCCCGTGATGTTCCAGGCGGTGAACGTCGCCGATACAGAGGCTGTGGAAAGAGCGGTTGCCGAGGTTGTCCAGATATGGGGTCACATTGATGTACTCGTCAACAACGCCGGCATCACGCGCGACGGTCAGCTGGTCAAGTACAAGGAAGGGGTCGTCACTGGAACGATGTCGGACACCAACTTTGATGCTGTCATCGGCGTCAATCTGAGAGGCGTGTTCGTCGCGACGAGGGCCGTCGCTCCTCACATGATCAAGCAGGGGCATGGCGTCATCCTGAGCGCTAGCTCGGTGGTCGCAGCGTACGGCAACTTTGGACAGACGAACTACGCGGCGACCAAGGCCGGCCTGATCGCAATGACGAAGACGTGGGCGCGCGAACTGGGCAAGTACGGAATACGCGTGAACGCAGTTGCGCCTGGGTTCATAATGACGGATATGGTTGCTGCGATGCCGGAGAAGGTCCTGGAAGGAATGGTCGCCCACACGCCCGTAGGACGCATCGGGGCTCCTGAGGATGTCGCAGATGCATACGTGTGGCTTGCGTCCGACCAGGCTGCGTTCGTTCACGGCGCAACGCTGGCTGTGGACGGGGGCATCGTTCTGGGAACATGAACTCGGCCGACGGGTGGCATATCGACTGAGACACGGAGCAAATTGATCTCAAGGGAGGGAACGATGCAGCAGGGATCGTGGATGAAGAGGCTCGTGTCGATGGACGAGGTGCTTGGCAGGATAGTGTCAAATGACACGGTCGTCGTGGGAATGGCGGCGGCCCAGCCACAGGGATTCCTGTCGTCGCTGCACGGTATCCGGGAGCGCGTACGCAACGTGAAGGTCATATCCTGCCTTCTCCTGAGGGAATACCCATTCCTGGCTGACGTCGGAGCCGATGCTGATGCTCCATTCAGAATGGAGAGCTGGTACTTCGGCAACGCTGAACGTGAGCTCTACAAGAAGGGACTCCTCTCGTTCATCCCCAACAACTTGCACAATGCCGGACGAGAGAAGATCCAGGCGGAGCCGATCAACGTGTTTGTCGGGACGGCAACGCCGCCTGACAGCCACGGGTTCATGTCCTTGTCTCTGTGTCTCGTCTACGAAAAGGACATGATCGAACACGCTGACCTTGTGGTGCTGGAGATCAACGAGAACCTGCCCAGGACATTTGGAGACACGCAGGTGCACGTTGACGACGTCGACCTGCTGGTACAGAACAACATTCCGCTCCTGACTGTCCCTGTCATCCAGGCAACGGATATCGAGCAGCACATCGGCGAGAACATCGCACAGCTCATTGATGATGGAGCGACGCTGCAGATAGGCATCGGGGGCATCCCCAACGCCATCATGAAGTTCCTGTCGGGAAAGAAGCACCTGGGGATCCACACTGAGATGATTACTGACGGCATCGTCGACCTGGTCGAGACGGGAGTCATCGACAATACCCAGAAGACGCTTCACAAGGGCAAGATCGTCGGCACCTTCGCTATGGGCGGTCAGCGCCTCTACGAATTCATCGACGAGAACGTTGGCGTTGAGCTCCTTAGAGGTTCCTACGTGAACGACCCATATGTCGTCGCTCAGAACGACCGCATGGTGAGCATCAACACGTCGTTGCAGGTGGACCTGACAGGACAGGTGTGCAGCGAATCCATTGGGTACCGACACTACACGGGCACTGGTGGCCAGCTCGATATGCACCGGGGCGCCACGCTGTCGCGGGGAGGAAAGGGCATCATTGCGTTGCGGTCGTCCGTGAAGGATGATGAGATTTCGACCATCGTACCGATGCTGAGTCCGGGTAGTTTCGTCTCGGTACCCCGTCAGGATACTGACTATGTCGTCACAGAGTACGGTGTGGCACACCTGAAGGGGAAAAGCGTGCGTGAGCGTGCGCTCGCGCTGATCGCGATAGCGCATCCGAAGTTCAGAGAGAGCCTGTCGCTGGAGGCGAAGAAGCTCGGCGTGCTGTAGAGTCCGACGGACGACACAGGAGGCGACATTGTCATCCTCCTTCCTTTCCCATGATGGCGGCGTATTGGCGCCGCCATCATGGTTTTCGCTCTGTACGGTTGCCCCTTCGTTGTTGTACCGCTATACTCAGAGCATTGCGTATCAATCACGACCACGGGAGAGAGAAAACACGTGAACACAGCAGCGACAAGAAGGGCAGCAGGCATCCTCTGCGGTGCGCTCGCGGGTGCCGCAGCAGCTGAAGGCTTCCTGCGGGAGCCGTTTCAGCTGGATGTCACTCGGTTTGCGATTGCGTCCCCGCGCTTGCCGGCAGGCTTCGACGGCCTGAAGATCGCGCAGTTGTCGGACCTGCACCTCCACCGTATTTCGCGGGCTTACCGCACGGCAATCGACGTCATTTGCAGGGAGCGTCCTGATCTTGTCGTCATCACGGGTGACCTGGTCGATCGCCCAGAGCACGCATCGGCATGCCTCGCATTCCTGAGCGAGCTGCAGGACGCCGCTGGAGTGCCGATGGTGGTCGTACCCGGCAACTGGGACCATCGAGCCTTTCCGACAAGACAGAGCATTGAGGCGTGGCACAAGCGCCTCCAGGCGGAGACGGGCGTTCGAGTCCTCGCAAATCAGAATGTTATGCTGCGTCGACATGGCGACCGCATGTGGCTTGTCGGCACGGACGACCCGTACTTTGGGCACGCTGACCTGGATGCCAGCTTCAAGGGAGTGCCCGACACCGCATTCGCGCTGGTGCTGACGCATGCTCCCGAGGCGTTCGAGGAGCTGGCACAGCGTCCTGCCGCACGGCTGGTCCTTGCCGGCCACACCCATGGAGGGCAGGTCCGCCTCCCGTTCATCGGTGCCTTGCGTGTTCCTTCGCGATACGGCACACGTTTCGCACGCGGGCTGTTCAAGCTGGGTGATACGTTCTTCTATGTCAACGCCGGGATGGGTATGAGCCATGTTCCCATACGGTTCTTGTGCCGGCCCGAATTGACGTTCATCACGGTCACGTCATGCAGGCTGGACAGATCGCCCACTCGGTGACCGCTCGCAGGCACAGGCGGCTGATCTGGGCGCTGGCTCTGGCTGCTGCTCTGTTCCTGGAGACCGCAGTCGTCGAGCCAAACACTCTTCTCATTCGCCGGATCGAAGCGAGGGTTGCTGGGCTGCCCGAAGAGTGGAACGGAGGAACGGTCATCCAGCTGAGCGACCCCCATCTGGGCTACCCGTCGCCGGCAGCATGGCGGGCCATCGATACGGTCCGTAGGGAACGGCCTGACCTCGTTGTCGTTACGGGAGACGTCGCCGACAGGCGTTCCAGCATGCCTGTGGTCCTCGGGTGGGCGAAGCAGCTCTGTGAGGCGGCGGGCGTTCCGGTCGTCTACGTCCCGGGAAACCATGAACACTGGCGCTTCGGTGATGGAGAGGCCATGGAGCAGTTCCTGGAACAGCTGGGGCGGGCGGGCTTTGTTGTTCTGGAGAACGAGCTGACGCGGATCAGCCGTCGCTCGGGCGGGAGTCCAGTCGTCATCGTAGGTCTGGACGATTCATACAGCTACCACATGGATGTCGAAGCGGGGTTCTCCGGGTTGGCAGCGGGCGAGCGGGCGATCGTGCTGGAACACTGTCCAGAAGACGTGGCCAGCATCTTGGCGTCGGAGCATGCCTCGCTGGTACTGACCGGCCACACGCATGGGGGCCAGGTGAGGCTCCCTCTGTGGGGAGACCGCCTGACCGCGGCCCTGACAGGGTCGTCCTTCGTGCGCGGCCTGTACCAGGTCGGCGACGTTCCTCTCTACGTCAGTCAGGGACTTGGCATGAGTGTCCTGCCCGTTCGGTTCTTCTGTCCTCCCGAGGTCACTGTCTTCACGCTCAGTAGACCGTAGGAGAGCCTGTCTCAGCCCTGGGTGCGACACGTCCTCGGGGTACTGATCCTGGCATACATGGGCCCCTGAGCTCGCGCAGCAATACTCAAGCGTGCAGGCAAGGACCTCCAAATGTAAAGTGTCGGCATTTGTGACCCCCTACGGAATGATGCAGGTTCGTGGGTACGAAATGGTAGTACCTTAATGTCTCAGTTGGATTGAAGCATTAAAGTACTGGTATTTCGTGCCAGGAAACCCGTATGGTTGCGTAGGGGTCGGGAATAGCAGCACTTTCCGTCTTGTAGTTTCGCGCCTGGTGCTCGAAAGCGATCAGAGAGGGCTGCGATGTCAGAATGGCAGGAACACTGGTCACCAACTGGCATCATCGGCAATTCGGTTCAATTCCCGAAATCGGGGATCAATTTCCAAAACAGGGGTTCAATTCCTGAAGAGAGGGTCCAATTTCTTGGTAGGAGAGCAACAGAGATGCGGAACTCAGAAAGCGCCAAAACACAGGAGACTAGGTGTCAGGTATGGGCGACTCGTCCCGAAAGCACGTCAGCTCCTGCCAGCGAAGATCCTCTTCCACAGCAGCTTTGCCCCGTCTTTCATCGCTCGCTATGCTCTCTGCGGCAGCACGACGTACAGGATTCCCAAGGGGACCAGCATCCAGAAATCCTCCAGAACCAGCTGGACTGAGACAAAACAGTACTGGTGTTTAGAGGCTGGAAACCAGCATGGCTATATAGTGGCTCCAAACACCAGCACTTTTCGTTTTCGGGCCCTCTGCTAGCGTGCTCGATCAAGATCAGGAGAGCGGCAAGACTGAAACGCCAGAAGAATCAGTCGGTGAACGCCATTATCCTAGATCAGTGGTAGTCCCCAGTCATAGATGAGCCAAGGCGAGTTGGCGCTGTCCTGTTTCAACAGGTAGTCCCACGTAGTCTTCCCGTCCTTCATATATCCTCCGCCAACGCCGAGTTTGAATTTCACATCAAAAGCCACCTCAAAGACTTTCCTGTTCTTGTCACTCGATTTCTTCTCGGTGATGCTTATCAGCTTTATATACTCCAGATTGTCAAATTCCCACGATATGCCTTTCTTGTTCGGAGTCATGAGTTTCTCCAATTCGGTGACATTCTTTTCATTCCAATACTTGAAGTATTCTCTGACTACCTGTTCAGCTGCCGCCGAACCGGTTGTGTCGATGGGCGGATTCTCCGGAGTCGATGGTCTGCATCCTGCCATCAAAGTGACAATCAACAGGATGCTCAGGAATGTGGCCGTTATGGAACAGGATCGTGATTTCGTCGTCTTCATGTTGTATGCCTCCAATGCGTGCTTTCTTTCAACAAGGGCGTTGGAATGGAACCTGGTCACCAGCGCCATCAGCGCGCCGTATCGTTGCGGCATCGCAGCGGAGATTATACCCTCCACTGTAAGTATGACGTGGTAGCGATGTTTTGACTAACCTGCGTGACGGGGCAAGGTGCGAACGTTGACTGAGCCAATGTATCGCCATTTCTGCAAACCCTGATGTAATCAACTTCTGTGGCGAAATGACCGAACTTTAATCCGTCATGATAGTGTCCGTATAGTTGGTGTAAATTCAAGACATTAAAAGAGCCAAGGGCTCGCTTTCGGTATAATGGGTTTGTGACAAACCAAGAACTGAAAGGGGAACCAATGGCTCAAGGAGATCTTACACTGGAAGACGATATTTTGAAAGAGTTGATGCTGGGAAAGCGCGAGGAAGCCGTGACAAAACTGTTGGAGCAGGTCTTCAATGCGGTGTTGCAAGCTCAGGCAACAGAGCAACTCAATGCCGAGCCGTACGAACGCAGCGACGAGCGAACCACGTACCGGAATGGTTCCCGGACCCGGATGCTGGCCACACGGGTGGGCTCGTTGATCCTGCATGTGCCGAAGTTCAGGGACGGAACGTTTTCAACGGACTTGTTCAGCAGCTATCAGCGCAGCGAGCAGGCACTCCTCCTGAGCCTGATGGAAATGGTCATTCAGGGCGTTTCCACCCGGAAGATCAGTGAGATCACGGAAACGCTGTGTGGGAGCAGCTTCTCCAAATCAACCGTCTCCGCACTCTGCGAGCAATTGGATCCCCTCGTGGACGCCTTCAGGCATCGTCCGCTCCCGCAGCACACTCCGTTCCTGGTGGTCGATGCCATCTATATGAAAGCCCGGGAGCAGCACCGGATAGTTTCCAAAGGCTTCCTGATTGCCATAGGGGTGAACGACGAGGGGATACGGGAGGTGCTCGGTTTCACGGTGGCTGATGGAGAGAGTGAGGCGGCCTGGAATGAGTTCTTCCTGAGCCTGAAAGAACGAGGGCTCAGGGATGTGGATTTGGTGACCAGCGATGATCACGGCGGGCTGACGAAGGCCATCAGGAAGCACTTCTGTGGGGCGAGCTGGCAGCACTGCCAGACCCATTTCTCCAAGAATATGCTGGATAAGACACCCAAGAAGCTCCAGACAGAACTCAAGGTTGCATTGACTGACCTGGAGAACGCGCCCGACCTCAACGAGGCCACTGCCAGGAAAGACCAACTCCTGGAGCGGTACCAGGAAGAAGCCCCCAAGGCCATGGCGTTGCTGGATGCACGGTTTGATGAGATCACTGCTGTCTACAGTCTGCCGGAACCATACCGCAAACGCCTGAGGACCTCAAACGGCATTGAACGCTTAAATGAAGAGTTGCGAAGGCGGGAACGCGTCATTCGCATCTTCCCCAATGAGGCCAGCATGATCCGGCTGATGGGTTCTGTCCTGATGGAGATGCATGAGAAGTGGATGACGGGCAAGAAGTACTTCACCATGGAACGCTATGAAGCTGATAAGGAAGAAGCCAGGAAAGCTATGCAACTCGACAGTAACGAACTGAACCACACTGACCAATTGACTGCCTGACCTGATCCTTACCGAAAGGAGAATTTACACCAACATTCTGGACTTGACTTCCGTCATTCCACATTCCATCAGTCCAACAACAGCCGCTCTCAGCCGACTCTTGACAACTGAACATATTGTACTATCGTAATAGTACAATAAGAGGTGATGATGGAATTCTACGTGAACCCATATGATGGTGTGCCCGTGTACCTGCAGATCATTCAGCTGGTCAGGAATGGTGTGGCTCTCGGCACTCTGCATCCGGGTGACCAGCTGCCTACGGTACGCGAACTTGCCGTCAAGTTGGCTGTCAACCCGAATACGGTTGCCAAGGCATATAGGGACCTGGAGCGCGAGGGGATGGTCGAGACCGTCAGCGGCAAGGGGACGTTTGTGCGGGAAGGCAGGATCGGCGTGGAGACAGAACGCCTTGAACACATGGTGGAAATGCTGGTCGTCGAGGCTCGCAACGCGGGCCTCACGATCGATGACCTTATTGAGCGGTTGGAGAGGCGCAAGCAGACTTCTGCGAAAGCGCATGATCAGGGAGGTAGTTCATGAATGCGATAGAAATGATTGGCGTCAGCAAGTCTTACGGGCAGGTACGGGCCCTGGAAGACATGTGTCTGACCGTCCCGACGGGCAGCATCTTTGGCCTGATGGGGCCAAATGGTGCAGGCAAGACGACCAGCATCAAGCTGATGCTCGGCCTGATGGAGCCTACGGCCGGGTCGCTCACGGTTCTCGGTGCGGTCCCGTCAGGAGATGGAATGGCCCTACGCCGTCGCATCGGATTCGTCCCCGAGGACTTCTCACTCTATGCGCACATGACAGGCCTTGAGATTCTGGAGTTCAACGCGCGCCTGTACGGCTGCTCCGTGGACGAGAACGTGCGGAGACTGCAGACTATCTTCGAACTGCCACTTGCACGCAAGATTGCTACGTATTCCAAGGGAATGCGCAAGCTGCTTGGGGTCTACATCGCTCTCTCGACGGAACCGGAATTGCTCATCCTCGACGAGCCCACCGAGGGTCTGGACCCCATGGTTCGGTCACATTTCCTGGGCGTGCTGGCAGACGAGACGGCTCGGCGCAATCTGACGGTCTTCTTCTCATCGCATATTCTGAGCGAGGTCGAGAAGATCTGTGATACGGTGGCATTCATGCGCCACGGCCGTACGGTCCTCCAGGACGAGGTGGAATCCATCAAGGCGCGGTATCGGGTCTACACGGTCCGGTTTGGGGTGGGACACAGCCCACGCGACGTCAAGAGTGTTGCCATCCAGCGGGAGCGGGCTCTCGGCCAGGACGCCTGGGACATCGAGGTGCTCGCCGACCAGGAACAAGCCCGCACAGCGTTTGCCGATGCTGGAGGCATCGTGCTCAACGTGCAGTCGTTGCCATTCGACGAGATCTTCCTGCGGTTTGTGGAGGCATGACGTGAAAGCACTGATGTGGAAAGAGCTGCGGGAAAACCGTATGAAGATGATCGTGGGATGTGTACTGCTGTCGGTGATGGGAGTGGCTGTCTCCATTGCATATCGTTTCCTCGAAGGGGGAATTCCCGGCATGGGCCAGATCCCACCAGAGTATGCAGATCTGATCAAGAAGCTGCTGCCGGACTTCAGCAACGTGAATGCATACCTATATTCCCAGTGGTTCAGCAAGAACCTGCAACAGGTGGGCGCTATCCTCGCAGTCGTTCTGCTGAGCGGGGCGGTCGCCGGTGAACGGGAGCTCCACACCGCTATCTTCCTGTTCTCGCGCCCAGTCAGCAGGGGCATGATCCTGGCTTCCAAGGTCATCGTCCTGGTTGGAGGGCTGGTTCTGGCAGTGCTGGTCTCGACGGGAGGAGCGGTGCTGGGAGCCGTCGTTGTCGGCAAGACGCCCCAGCTGGCATTCTTGCTTACTGCGACATTGCACAGCGTGATTGCGCTCGTGACATTCGCGTCGCTTGCGACATTGCTCTCAGTGCTCGTGCCGGATCGTATGAAAGCAATGCTCTTCTCAGGGGGCATCATCATCGTTCTTGCAGTCGTGGGCCAGTTCAAGCCTCTCCGCTGGCTCAACCCGCTGGCGTTGTTCGGGAGTCCGATTCTCATCCAACGCCCCGTACCGCAGTTCGTGCCTATTGTCGTCGGCGTGGTTCTGAGCGCCTGCATGCTGTGGATCTCGTACCACATGCTGCAGCGGCAGGAATTCTAGCTCGACTCTCATTCGTGTCCAGGAGGCCCCGGTGCTGGCTGCCGGGGTCTTTTTCGGTTTCCGCTATACCTGCGTGTGGTTTTACATACAATGAACATTGAACTATGGGGCTGGAATGGGTGCGCATGCACCGCCGCCACTGACATGGAAACGATGGAGGAAAGCATGACACGACCGAGGCAATCTCTGCGTTCCATCACGGCGCAGGATCTCTATGCACTGCAGCTTATCACGGACGTTCGCGTGTCGCCGGACGGATCGCAAGTCGTCTATGGCGTTCAGCGGGTGGACAAGAAGACACAGAAGAAGTACGCGAATCTGTGGATGGCACCCACAGATGGTTCCGGCGAACGCCAGTTCACGCAGGGAGACCAGACAGATGCATCGCCAAGGTGGTCGCCCGATGGACGGACTCTGGCGTTCCTGTCATCGCGCAGGGAAGGCGAGAGCGCGCAGGTTTATGTCATCAATGCCGATGGCGGTGAGGCACGTCGCCTTACGGATCTCAAGGGCGAGATCTCCAGCCTGACATGGTCGCCTGATGGCAGGAGCCTCCTGCTGGAGTTCACACAGAAGGACCAGGAAGTCATTGACCGCGAGGCGGACGAGCAGAAGAAGAAGCTGGGCGTCGTATCGCGGCATTACACACGTGTGTTCTACCGTGGAGACGGCCAGGGGTGGCTCGGCCATGAACGGATGCACCTGTGGGTCGTCGATGTTGCCAAAGGGAAGGTAAAGCAGCTCACTTCCGGCAAGGTGTATGACGAATACAACGCATCCTGGTCTCCGGACGGCAAGTCCATCGTATTCTGCAGCAATCGCAGCGACGACCCAGACCTCGAACCGGACTTGGTTGATATTTATGTCATGCCGGCAGCTGGCGGCGATATGAGACTTATCAAAACGCCTCCAGGTTGGAACGGTGCGCCGGTCTTTGCGCCCGACGGAAGCACGATATGCTATATTGGCCCGAGGGGTTGGAACGAATGGTGGCAGAACGTCGAATTGTGGGTCGTTCCGGCTGATGGGAAGGGAATCGCACGAAGTGTGACACGACCGTATGACATCTCACTCACATGTTCGACCCTGAACGACGTAGGAGGAGGGCTCCAGATGCCTCCCGTGTGGTCGGCAGATAGCAAAGTCCTGTACTTTCAGATTTCTGAACACGGGAGCACCCGGCTGATGGCGATCGCAGTCGACGAGGGGACCCTCTACACCGTCATCGACACTCCCGGCAGCGTCGGAACATTCACCGTGGACGATCAGCAGAGGAGCATGGCGTATTTCCTTGGCACGATGACTGATCCTGGGCAGGTCTGGGTGCGCGATATGGACACAGGCGACGTTCGTCAGCTGACACATCTCAATAAGGCACTCCTGAGTCGGCTGGATCTTGGCAAGGTTGAAGAAGTCTGGTTCAAGGCACGCGATGGACACGACCTCCAGGGATGGATCATGACACCTCCCGGGTTCGACCCCAGGAGGAAGTATCCATCGATTCTCGAGATCCACGGTGGTCCAATGGATCAGTATGGCAATCTGTTCATGCACGAATTCTACTATTTGGCCGCCTCCGGCTATGTCGTGTACTTCAGCAATCCACGGGGCGGAACCGGGTATGGCGAGGAGCACGAGAAGGCCATCTGGGGCCGGTGGGGCACGGTCGACTACGACGATCTCATGGACTGGAGTGACCTTGTCGCGAAGAAGTCGTACATCGATCGTAAGCACATGGGTGTCACCGGTGGCAGCTACGGCGGCTACATGACCAACTGGATTATTGGCCACACGCACCGCTTTGCAGCCGCGGCGACACAACGAAGTGTCAGCAACCTTATCAGCATGTGGGGTACCAGTGATCTCAACTGGATCTTCCAGTTTCCTTGTGGCGACAAGTCGCCGCAGCAGAGTATCGACGTGCTCTGGGACAGGTCTCCGGTGAAGTACCTGGGGTCGGCCATCACACCCACGATGGTCCTTCACAGCGAAATGGACTTCCGATGCCCGCTGGAGCAGGGTCAGCAGGTCTTCACGGCACTCAAGGTGAATCATGTACCCAGTGAGTTCGTGGTCTTCCCCGAGGAACCACATGGGCTGTCGCGCACCGGACGCACTGACCGGCGCATCGATCGTCTGAACAGTATCCGTCGATGGATGGACACCTATCTGAAGCCGGTCTCCACCAAGCCGGCGAACAGCACCGAGACCCGTACGGCATTGAAGTAGTTCGCATCTCTGTGTCTCGAAACGCCCCGGATCCAACCGGGGCGTTTCCATGTGACGCGCGGTTCATGCTTGGCAAGCCGGTGCGTCTGCTATACTGTTGCTGCCATGAACATCAAAGCGATATCCATATTTCCTCTGCTGTACGAACCGTTCACTCAGGTCGGCGTCATGAAGATGGCCATCGACAAGGGCATTCTGGAGTTCGAGGCCGTCGACCTTCGCGACTATACGCATGACCGCCATCACACGACCGACGACATCCCATTCGGTGGGGGTGCGGGGATGATGTTCCTGCCCAGGCCGCTCATCGAGGCACTGGAGACAATCGACAATCCAGCAGGCTCGTGGCTCAAGATCGGGGTTGCCCCACAGGGCGACCGCCTGACACAGAACATGGTCGAGGATCTGGCACACGAGGAGCGTCTCCTGTTCATTGCAGGGCGCTATGAGGGCATCGACGAGCGCGTCATGGAACGGCTCGACCTCACTATCTCAATTGGAGACGTCGTGCTCTCTGGGGGCGAGATTGCTGCAATCGAGATCATCGACGCCATTACCCGCCTGCTTCCGGGGGCTACCGGGAACGCCGCATCCACGGGCGAGGAGAGCTTCTCCTCCGGACTCCTGGAGTATCCTCAGTATACGCGCCCACGGGAGCTGGACGGGAAGGCTGTGCCTGACGTTCTTGTTTCAGGCCATCACGCGAACATTGCCAGGTGGCGTCGAGAGGAGGCACTCAGAAGAACCCTCATCCGAAGGCCCGACCTGCTGCGTGATTTCGATTTGACTGACCAGGACCGCAAGTACCTCAGCCACGTGCTGGCAGACCTCAGGGGGATCATTGACTGACTTCAGGTTGTACCTGGCCGTTGTGCACCACCCGGTCTACAACAAATACCACGAGATTGTCACCACATCCATCGTCATCCATGATATCCATGACATCACGCGGGCCGGCAAGACCTATGGAGCCAAGGCGATGTATGAAGTCGAGCCCCTCCCACAGGAACAACAGATCGCCCTGCGCATCGCTCATTTCTGGAACGAGGGATTCGGGCTTCAGTACAATCCAAACCGCGCCGAATCGTTGTCACTGCTGCGGGTCGTGTCGCATTTTGAAGAAGCTGTTGCCGAGATTCAACACGCGGAAGGTGAGAAACCAGTCCTGGTAGCGACAAGCGCGCGGACATTCGCCAACTCCATCGGCTATATGGCAATAGGCGAGAAGATTCGTTCAGCGGATCATCCGTACCTGCTGGTGTTCGGGACTGGTTTTGGCCTGGCAGATGAGATCATGGCACAGATGGACTATGTCCTGGAGCCCATCTGGGGGCCGACAGAGTTCAACCACCTGTCGGTACGCAGCGCAGCCGCGATCATCCTGGATCGCCTGCTGGGACGCTCCTGACGTGAGCCTGGGCACAGCCGTCGCGCGCATCAGGCGCGAAGTGCGTGTGTGGTCTCTTGTGCTGAAGGACCCACGGACCCCACGAGTGTCAAAATGGCTTCTTGGGGCGGCCCTCGTCTATCTGGCTTCTCCAGTGGATCTTGTCCCCGATTTCGTGCCAGTGCTGGGACAGCTCGATGATTTGGTTGTTGTGCCTGGCCTTGTCTGGCTTGCCACGCGTTTTATCCCGCGCGGGGTCGTGGCAGAGTGCAGAAAGAGAGCTTCCCACCAGGAGAACGATCTACCACCGATTGGTGTGGACCCGTAAGGGATCAAAACGCTCGGCGGGCGGTTTCTTCTCCGCAGGATAGCCGAGTGCGACGATCGACAACGGGATAACGGATGAGGGCAGTCCGAACAGTTCGGCGAGCCCCTTGACCCTCTCGTCGTGTGGATAGACGCCGAGCCATACGCCCCCGAGCCCGATGTCCTCTGCCTCGAGAAGGATGTTCTCCGTTGCAGCTGAGCAATCCTCGACCCAGAACCCTGGGTACTTCTCTCGCTCCAGATTCCCACATACGGCGATGGCGAGCGGCGCCTCTCTCAACATCTGGGAGTACGGGTGTACCTTCGTGATGGCTTGCAGCAGTTCCCGATCCGTGATGACGATGAATTCCCATGGCTGTTCGTTGCCAGCCGACGGAGCCGACATGGCTGCTTCAAGCAGTCTGGTCACAAGCTCCTGAGGCACCGGCTGGGCGGTGTACTTCCGAATGCTCCTCCTGTTGCGAATTGTGTCCACGAGTGTCTCCTCGATGCTGTCTCTGCCATCTGTGCCGGGTGGTCTCCCTATACATAAAGTATACGCGATAGCAGGGCATTCGCCAAGAACTGTTTCTCGGCCCTGTGATCCCTCGCAGTTGTGGGCTTGCGGCCATCCGGCAAACGTGTAGACTTCTTGCAGGTGGTTTCTGTCGCTTTGTCAATGTGTTGCGTGAGGACGCCTCGGCAAGTGTGCGGGATCTGCATGTTACTTCTCGCCTTGATAAACGTGGGCGTTCTGCTAAACTAAATGTTCGTGTGAATGTCAGCCCGGTGAAAGGAGTTCCGAAATGAATGCAATTGACCTTGTAGAGAGCAGATATGTGAAGCCTGACATGCCCGTCCTTCTGGTCGGCGACACTGTCAAGGTTCACATCAACATTGTGGAAGGTGGCAAGAAGAGAATCCAGGTTTTTGAGGGTCTCGTCATTGCCAAAAAGGGCGGCGGCAGCCGTGAAACGTTTACGGTTCGCAAGATCTCCTCTGGCGTTGGTGTAGAGAAGGTATTCCCGCTCTACTCTCCGATGATTGCCAGACTTGAGGTCGTGCGCCACGGCGATGTCCGTCGTGCGAAGCTGTACTATCTCAGAGACAGAGTCGGCACGGCTCGCAACGTCAAGGAGAAGAGAGAAGTCTAGTCCTTGAATAAGGCCATTCGCGAAGTAGTTGACTGGGTCATCATTATCGCGGTCGCGTTCGGCGCGTCCTATGCACTACGGCACTGGGTGGTGCAGCCGTACCGGATTCAGATGTCGTCGATGGAGACGACTGTTTTTCCGGACGATCTCGTCATGGTGGACAAGCTTTCGTACCATTTTCATCAGCCACGACGGGGTGACGTCATTATTTTCTGGCCGCCCGGCGTTACCACTGGCGACCCGTATATCAAGCGTGTCATTGGCCTTCCGGGCGAAACCGTGGAGGCAAAGGACGGCAAGATGTACGTGGATGGCAAGGTAGCCGATGAACCGTATTTGCACGGGTACGTCATGCCGGATTTCTCGCCGACGCCAGTTCCCCAGGGGCAGCTGTTCCTGATGGGAGACAACCGGGCGGTGAGCCTCGACTCGCGTTCCTTTGGCACCGTTTCAACAAGTTCAATTGTCGGGCGCGCAATGTTCGCCTATTGGCCCCTCAAGCACTTTGTCGTGCTTCGAGCCCAGACAGGCCTCGCGCAATAGCAGCAGCGACCATCTGCCCTCCTCGTTTCGACGGGGAGGGTTTTTCCATCGGCGGACGGGGAGAACAACATGCGACACGAAGCTCTAGCGCTTTTTGAGCAAGGCATCAAATCCCGGTATGAGCTGGACGTCATTATCGGCATCGATGAGGCTGGCAGGGGGGCGCTTGCGGGACCAGTCTATGCGGGCGCCTGTGCCATCACGGATCCGCAGGGCACCATGTTCATCAACGATTCGAAGCTTCTGAGTCAGCGCCAGCGGGAACAGGCGTTCGAGCTTCTGCCTGCGCATGCGCTGTTTGCGACAGGGAGTTCCACCACAGCGGAAATTGACGCGGATGGGATTCTTCGGGCAACCTACCGGGCCATGGAAAAGGCTCTCCTCCTTCTCCTGCCGGCGGTCAGACAGCACTGGGGTATTGGTTCACGCATTGGTGTTGTCGTCGATGGTTCGCTGCTTCCGCCGTTCCTCGAGCATGAGGAGCATCTGATTGCCATGGCGATCATCGACGCAGATGCGACCGTGCTATCAGTTGCGGGAGCCAGCATCGCTGCCAAGGTGTCACGAGATGCGGCCATGCGCGTCATGGCTCGACATATTCACGGATACGGATTCGAGGGCAATGTTGGCTATGGCACGCGCGAGCACATTCAGGCCCTTCGGACCAGGGGGCCGTCTGGCGAGCACCGGCGGACGTTCGTTGTCAGGCAACTTGTAGAGACTGAGGAGTCGCTCCTTGGGCGGACAGCACAACCGAGCGCTCGGAAACGCAGGTGAGGAACTTGCGGCTCGGTGGTTGACTGACCACGGCTTCCATGTCGTGGCCAGAAACCTTCGTACCACCTACGGAGAGCTGGATATTGTTGCCGAGAAGAACGGCCATGTCCACGTGGTTGAAGTCAAGACGAGGAACGGGACAGGATATGGAAGTCCTCTTGAGGCGATTGATCGTCGCAAGCAGGAGCATTTGAGACGGTCGACGATGGCTGCCCTTGCGGCAGGCGTACCTGGCCTGACGCGGCCCGTGCGGGGTATTCACATCGATGCGATGAGCATCCTCATGAGTGATGCAGCCGTGCCGTGTATCGAGTTCCTCGAGGATATCCTGGCATGACCACACTCTCGCCAGTTGCCCTCAGCAGCTTGGCGGTCCGGGCCTGGGAGGGTTCTCTGACCTGACGTTTCACGCCTGGAGTTGACATCCTCGTCTGTACCAATATTCTGATACAATTGCGTCAGCAGGACGCCGGGCTTCGTGAGGAAAGGCGTGCATCGGTGTGAGGACAAGCGGGGAGGTTTCAGCATGGAACAGGCACTCGTTGTTGAGAACCTGAAGAAGAGTTATGGGAAGTTCGAGGCCCTGCATGGCATCAGCTTCGAGGTGGCGCCCGGAGAGATCTTCGCGCTCATCGGACCCAACGGTGCTGGCAAGACCACGGCCCTGCGTATCGTGGCGACCATCCTGCAACCGACGTCGGGCACAGCTCGTGTCTACGGGATGGATGTCGAGAAGGATGCAGCCCGGATACGCGAGATCATCAGCTACTTGCCCGAAGAGGCCGGTGCCTACAAGAACCTGACGGGTCTGGGATACCTGAGCTTCATGGCAGAATTGTTCGCTTCCGATGCTGCGGTGCAGCGTGAGTACGTCCAGAGAGCCTCGGACGTCACGGGACTGGGCGAACGGTTGCGTGACAAGATAGGCACGTACAGCAAGGGCATGACGCGCAAACTGCTTCTGTCACGGGTCGTCATGACGCGCCCAAAACTGGCCATCATCGACGAGCCGACAAGCGGTCTCGACGTGGTTGCCGCCATCGATATTCGTGAGTCGATTCGCAGGACAGCAGCCGAAGGCATGGCGGTGCTACTGTCGAGTCACAACATGCTCGAGATAGAGTACTTGTCCGACCGTGTGGCCATCGTCGACAAGGGCACGATCCATGACGTGGGAACACCCCAGGGACTCAAGGACAAATATGGCAAAGCAAACCTCGAAGAGGTCTTTGTTCAGGTGGTGAAGCAATGAGGAGATTCTTCGTCGTACTGAAGAAGGAACTGAAAGAGATGCTCACGTGGCAGACGCTCATCCCAATCCTGCTGATCATGGTGATCTACAGCTTTCTGGGCAGGGTCATCAACCAGGAGCAGAAGAAGCAGGCCGCCCCCCAGCCCGTGACGGTCGTGGACCTTGACCGCAGCCAGACATCACAGATGCTTGCCGGCATCCTCACGAACGTGAACTTCAAGGTTACGACGGTCACTGAGGGCATCGTCGACGACATCGTCCGCAAGGTCGCGTCGGAGAGAGGGACTGCTGTCCTCGTCATTCCACAGGGATTTGAGGCCGGCATCCAGGCGCAGCATCCCCAGAAGGTCCAGACCTACACGATCATGCGCAATTTCTCGCTGCTGGGAATGCAGGGAACGTTCAGGCTGGACGCCGCGCTGAACGCCATGAACGAGTATGTCGGCGACATGTACATCAGGGCCGAGGCTCCTGGATTGGACCCCGCCATCGTCAAGCACCCCATCAGCGCGCAGTCGTTTGTCACGGTGGGGACGACATCGGCAGAAGGCAACCCCCAGGAGATTGTCACCGTCGTCATGCAGCAGACCATGGTCATACCGATCGTCCTGACACTCGTGATCATCCTGGCTGCCCAAATGATTGCCGCTTCTATTGCAGGTGAGAAGGAGAACAAGACGCTCGAGACACTTCTCTCGACGCCCATCGGACGGGGCGCCCTGGTCACCGCCAAGATGATGGCCTCGGGCATCGTTGCGCTGGTGTCCGCCGCTGCGTACATGGTCGGTATGAAAAGCTATATGGGCAGTCTCCTGGGGAGCAGTGGTGGAACCTCCGGGACTGCTTCCCAGGCAATCCAGAAGCTGGGCCTGGTTCTCGATCTGCGCGGCTACGTTCTTCTTGGGCTCAGCGTCTTCGCCGGGATCATGGTAGCCCTGTCGATCGCCGTCATTCTGGGAGCGTTTGCCGAAGACCTCAAGAGTGTGCAATTCATCATCATGCCGCTCATGATGATGGTCCTGCTGCCCTACCTCATTACCATGTTCATCGACATCAACACGGCGTCTCCCGTCCTGAAATGGCTCATCTACGCTATCCCGTTTTCACACCCCTTCCTGGCGGCCCAGTACATCTTTGCCCAGAACTTCACGATGGTCGCCCTGGGCATCGTCTACCAGTTTGCGCTGTTCTTCGTTCTGGCTGCCGTCGCGGCTCGTATCTTCTCGACCGACCGCATCCTGACCATGAAGCTGAATACGGCACGGCGCGGGTCAGGTTTGGGGGGCTGGACTCTGCGGCGCGAAGGCATCAACTTCCGCCTACGGCGCAAATAGCGTTCAGGTTCTGATCTGTCAGAACCCCCGGCCGTGAGGCCGGGGGTTTGTGGTGTCGGTCGCTATGAGAAGGACGAAGCTCAGCCTTGCCGCGCTTGTACCAGTGCGATGAACTGTTCGATGCCGACCGCAATCCTCTCGCGGTCATAGTCTATCGTGGCGCAGTGGTAGGAGCGCTGGAGGGTGATGACGCTCTTGACGCGGCTGTTGACGTGGTCAAGGATGTACTCCGCGTTGCGGGGCGGGACGACGTGGTCCTGCGTCGAACGGAAGGAAAGGAGCGGCTGGGTGACCATGCCAAGGTCGCCACGGACGCCCCGCATGAGGCGTTCGAACTGATAGACGGCCTCCAGGGAGTTGAAGCCGAGATCTGGGAGCATGGCGTCCTGATCGGCGACATCCGGAGGCGCCTTGGGCTGACTTCTCTGAAAGTGCCGCAGGATCGGGACAACTTTCATCTTGGGGTCGTCCAGATAGACGGGCGCGTTGATCGTGATCAGCCCTGCGATTTCGGGTCGATGTTCTCCCAGGTACAGGGCGAGGGTTCCACCCATCGACAGTCCAGCCACGAATACGGTCTTGCCCATCGCGCACGCCTCATCGAGCCCCGTGAGGGCGTCATTCTGCCAGGATTCCGACGTCGCAAACTCCAGTTCCTTCCACGTCTTGCCATGGCCCGTGAGCAGCGGGGCAACGACGGAAATGTCGCGTGCAGAAAGATAGTCCGCGAGGAACCAGAGGTCGCGAGCAGGTGCTCCGGTCAAGCCGTGCAGCAGGAGGCAGGCTGTGTCTGATCCTGCCTGGTGGCGGATCGGAGCTGCGGAGGCCTTGTCAAACGGCAGGGCCATTGTCGGACGAGACAGCCGGCTTGTCTTCAGGGCGCATGAAGAGCATGCAGACCGCTGCGAGCACGAAGAAGATACCCGCATAGGGGAACATGACCGACATCGTCCCGCCTGCGAGATCGGCGATACGTCCGACGAGTGGAGGGCTGACGATGCTGGCGGCCTGGGAGAAGAAGTAGTAGATACCGGTCAGCGCTCCGACCATCTCCAGGTTCCCCATGTCAAGAACGGTCGGCAGCGAGTTGATATTGACAAGAGCCCAGGACAGGCCGCCCATAACGAAGATGGTCAGTCCAGCGGTCGTGGCGATACCGAAGGCGAGCAGGAGGACCATGATGATGACGCCTGCAAGCCCGATGAGAATCGTCGTCTTGCGGCCGAGCCGTTTGCCGATGAAGCCTGCCGGAATCGACAGGAGCATGAACGCGAGGGAGAAGACGCCGAGATTGAACTTGGCACTTGCCTCGGACGCCTGGCGGGCTTTGTCCAACTGGGCAATCTGAGCTGCGTCGGTGGGTATCGCAGTGCCGAATCTCGTGATGAGGTCGCGGACGGCAGGACTCTCGGCATGCATGTACGTCGGGTAGTACGTCTCGATGGCGTTGAACGCGATGAACCAGAAGAAAATGGCCAGGCAGATGAGCAGGAGACTGCGGTACTTCGGCGTCCACATCCTGCGAAGCAGGGAGAAGTCAGCATGCTCCGACTGAGGAGCCTTGCGGTCAAGCGAGTCACGCGTCTCCTTGATCGACAGGAACATGATGACGGCGGCCACCAGGACCGATGCTCCTGCAATGGCAAACCCCAGCGGTCTGTTGGTCGTCGAGATCTTTCCGACAACAAAGTACACCAGCAGGGACCCGAATCCTCCCATGAAATTGATGACGCCGTTGGCTGGTGAGCGCTCTTCCGGCGGAACGAGGTCCGGCATCAGAGCGATAATGGGTGATCGTGAAATGCCCATGCAGATGTTCACAAAGAAGAGTACCAGGATGAATGCCGCGAGTGATGTTGCACTTGTTCCAAGCCACAGCGGAATCCATGGGACCAGAGCGAACAGGAGTCCGCCAATGGGCAGTGTCGAGATGATGAATGGCATGCGACGGCCGATGCGCGTCCAGAGGTGGTCTGACCAGAAACCAACCAGAGGAATGAGCGTAATGGCCAGAATGTTGTCGAGATTCATCACCCACCCGGATGCGGTGTACGACATGCTATAGACGTTTTTCAGCATGATGGGAATATCCGAGTTGTAGAGCGACCAGAGGATCGAGAGACCGAAGAAGCCGAATCCAAGCAGGAAGATCTTGAAGTAGGATGCCTTTCTTTTCATGCTTGTTCCCCCTTGTTATGACATACCCCGGAACTCCGGGGTATTGTACCAAGCTTATTCTATGTGTACCGGTCGATTTGCAATGCTCTGGGAGCGAGCCTAGTTCAAGTCCTCGACTTTGATGAGATTGGTGCTGCCGGCGACACCTGCGTGCGAACCCGCAGTAATGACGATCTTGTCGCCTCGTCGTGCCAGATGAGACATGCGCGCCATGGCGACGGCGGTGCGGAGGATGTGGTCGACACTCTCAAACTGCTGGACGACCATCGGGATGATGCCGAAGTACAGTGCAAGGTGGCGCTGAACCAGGTCACTCGGTGTTAGAGCAAGGATGGGCGTGTGTGGGCGATAGCGCGAGATCAGGACCGAGGTCCTGCCCGACTCTGTCGCGCAGACGATGAGCTTGGCCCCGACGGTCTGAGCGGTGCGGACGGCGGCATAGGCGATCGCATCCGACGTGTCCGAGGCACACTCGGTATCACGGGCCTCTATGGCCGTCCAGTAGAGGTTGCTTCGTTCGGTTGTCTCGATGATGCGCTCCATCATCTCGACGGTCTCCGCGGGAAACTTGCCGGCTGCGGTCTCGTTGCTCAGCATGACAGCATCCGTACCATCGAAGATGGCATTGGCGACGTCTGTCACTTCTGCCCGCGTGGGGGATGGGTTTTCGACCATGGAATTGAGCATCTGCGTCGCGGTGATGACTGGCTTGCCCATGTGATTGCAGAGGGCAATGATTCTCTTCTGGATGAGGGGGACTTCTTCGATAGGCAGCTCGACGCCCAGGTCTCCCCGGGCGACCATGATGCCGTTTGCCACGGCGAGGATGCTCTCGATGTTCTGGACGGCCTGCCACTTTTCCACCTTGACGATGATGGGAACATGCGCGTCGTGTGTCTCCATGAGTGTACGGAGCTCGCGAACATCGTCTGGCGTGCGCACGAACGAGAGCGCTACATAGTCGACGCCCGCCCGCAGCCCAGTAAGAAGATCATGTCTGTCCTTTTCCGTAATGGACGGGACATGGAGGTCCGACTGGGGGAAGTTGACCCCCTTGTGGTCCGACAGGGTTCCTCCCTTCAAGACTTCCGTGACAATGGTGTCACCCTCGATTTCGCGTATCTTGAGACGAATCAGGCCGTCATTGATGAAGATGAGTTCCCCGGGCCGCACCTCGGTGGTGAGACGAGGGTGGTCCACGCTGGCCTGTTGGGCATTTCCATCCATCATGTGGGTTGTAAGACGAAAGTCATCTCCGGTCGCGATCTCGCATGGTCCCTGGCTGAACGTGCCCAGGCGGATCTTCGGTCCCTGCAGGTCCTGGAGGATGGCGAGAGGCAGGTCGAGTTCGCCGCGGACCTTTTTCACGGCAGCAATGGTAGCAAGTCGTTCTTCGTCCGTACCGTGTGAGAAGTTGATCCGAAAGACGTCCACCCCGCGCTCGGCGAGCGCCCGGATCATGTCCTCGGAATTCGTCGCTGGTCCGAGTGTGACGACGATCTTGGTACGTTTGACGTTCATGTTGTCAGGCATGTATTCCTCCATCGTCAGGGCACAGACCGCCTATCTCCAGTACATGATAGTCCAACGTTGTCTCGCACAAATGAAGAAGGGCCTCGGACAGACGTCTGGGGCCCCAATCGGGTATGAATGGAACCTACTTGACTGCAATTTCCTTGCTGGAGGCTTCGGACAGAGCCTTCTTGGGCAATACTTGTGCGACCAGAGATGCTAGCTAAACGAAACGAGGATGGCGAGGGCCCCTGCTGCGAACGCGACCAGGCTGAGCAGCCACCAGAGGGTGCCGACACCGCTCATGCGTTTCTGGACCTGCTGTTCGCTTTTCCACGTCAGGACACTGTACTCCTTGTTCTGACCGGCGCGCGCGACCCAGAACCCATTGACCGCCTCGACGGGGCCGACAAAGAATGCCTGACTTCCGGGAGCAAACGATGTCTCGACGGCGTGGAAGTTCGGCTTGTTCAGCCGGCTGAGCAGGCCACGGCTGCCGGTGACGTAGGGCGCAATGATGGGGTTCGTCGCGTCATGAATGGACTGGTCGAAGGTCGACGGCGCGTCAAGGGTGGGCAGACCGCCGCGCTCGTCAAACCACAACTCGCCCGCGCCCTTCAGCTGGAACGGCGTTCTGGCGGATTGCGACCACACGGTCTCCCAGTTGGTCGTCGTGCCGTCCTCGTCCGATTCGTCGGTTCCTTTCTCCAGGTGGGCGCTCCAGGCGACCGACGGGCGAGCCGAGTAGGGTGCCGTGAGCGGCTGGTCGGCGACGATTGAGCCCTGAAACTTGCCGTAGAGCCGGCCCTGCGCAGCCTGCTGAAGGTTCAGTGTCTGTGCCTGGCAGAGCTGACCGGCATGCGACTTGCGCGATCTGGACGCGAAATAGAGCCCTGCAGACAGGACGATGAGCAACAAACCGGTGATGAACTGAGCTACGTTCATGGGTCACTCCTCTGCTGGTGTCATGAGATAGCGATACTATACCAGAAGAGGCAGGATTTGCACAGGAGGCGGGAGCCGTGATGTCCCGCCTCTTCCTGATGATGGCGCTGTGCCTGTGCTAGAACAGTGGCTTGATGCCCGCGATGAGCAGGGCTGCCATGCCGATGAGCTTCATGAAGATCAGCAGCGCGGGTCCTGCCACGTCCTTGAGCGGGTCGCCGACGGTGTCTGCAGCAACGGCTGCCTGATGTTCGAAGGACCCCTTGCGTCCACTGTCTTCGATGAGCTTCTTGGCGTTATCGAAGGCAGTCCCGGTGTTGTTGAAGAATGGCCCCAGCAGGGCCGAGCTGAGTACTGCTCCGATAAGGAGCGCCCCAAGCGCCCAATGGCCGAACATCAGTCCCACGAAAATCGGCACCGCGATGCTGATGACGCCCGGAAGGATCATCTCTTTGAGGGCGTTGCGCGTCGAGATGTCGATGCAGGTTGCATAGTCGGGGTTTGCCTCACCCTTCAGGATGCCAGGGATAGTCCTGAACTGGCGGCGGACTTCGTCGACCATGAGCATTGCTGTCTTGGCTGCCGAGCCGATGGTGAGCGAACTGATGAGGTACGGAAGGCAGATGCCGAGCAGGATGAATGCAATGGAGTACGGCTCCATCACATTTATCGTCTTGAGACCGACAATGGAGAAGTACGTCGAGAACAGGACGAAGGACGTTACCGTTCCGGATGACATCGCATAGGCCTTGGTGGTTGCCTTCATGGTATTGCCGACTGAATCGAGCTGTGACAGCGAGCGGACGACCTGCTCGTGCGCCCCCGACATCTCTGCGATACCCGATGCGTTGTCGATGATCGGACCGAAGGCGTCGGCAGTCATGATGTAGCCGATGAGCAAATCGGTACCAATGTTGACGGCGACGATCGCCAGCAGCGAGCCGCCGGAGATGAAGTATGCCGCTGCGACAGCGATGACGATCATGACGATAGATCCCAGGGGGCTCTGCAGACCAGCGGAGAGCCCTGTGATGACGTTGAGCGCTACACCGCGCTTGGATGCCTCGGCAATGTCGTGGACCGGTTTTCCCGAGGAACCTGCATAGTACCGCGTGATGATCGAAGACGCAAGGGTGGTTGTGACTCCCAGACAGGTGCCGATGAAGAGGGCCATGTCGTGAACCAGGAAATGGCTGACCAGGAAGGAGCCGAGCACCGCAAAGACGGTGGTCACGCCCATGCCGAGGTAGAAGGCGGTTTCGGGCTTGCTTCGGTCGAAGAGCCGTATGGACAGGACGCCAAGCATCGAAGCAGCAAGGCCAACTGCCTGGAGGAGCATGGGGAAGAAGAGCACGGCACCTCCGTACTTGGGGACCAGTGTGAGAGCAACGACCATTCCGGTGATGATGTCATCCGAGAACGTCTGGAACAAGTCTGCGCCTCTGCCGGCACAGTCGCCTACGTTGTCGCCCACCAGATCGGCGACAACAGCCGGGTTGCGGGGGTCGTCCTCGGGGATATTTGCCTCGATCTTGCCGACGAGATCCGCTCCGATGTCGGCTGCTTTGGTATAGATGCCTCCCCCGATCTGGGCAAAGAGAGCCGCGAGGCTGGCACCGAATCCAAAGCCGACGAGGGGGTTTGGATCTTTGAACAGTAGATAGAGCACCGACAGCACGACAAGACTGAATCCCGTGATCGAGAAACCCATGATGGATCCGCCAAAGACAGCCGTGTGAAACGCGGTGTTCACCGATCGAGTCGCGTCGTCGGCGGTCTTGACGTTTGCACGGGTGGACGCGCTCATACCCATGTACGCTGTAATCAGCGAAGTGAAGACGCCAAGCACGAATGTCACTGCAATCCAGATGTCCAGAGCGAAACCCAGGACTATTGCAACGATAGGAGTGACGAGCAGAATCGCCCGGAGTTGGCGGGAGAGGTACGCTCGTACCCCGATTGCTATGTAGCTGGCGATCTCGCTCATTCTCGGAGAGGAGATTTTGGCTGCCTTCAGCCTGAGGAACAGGTAGAGTGCGGCTCCAATGCAGGTAAGGCCGGCAACGACAGGGATGATGAGTATGTTCATTTCGTGCCTCCAGAGTCTGGACCCAGAGGGAGGCAAATGACACCCTCCTGCCAGCAAAAACCAACAAAGAGTAAGTATATAGCCATACGCGTTCTGTCAACCCGACGTTCAGGTTCTTGAGGGGGTGTGGCTGTGAAGGGGCTGCAAACGGCTCGTCTTACTGGAGCGACACCTCGTCCGAATCCTCGTCGAATGCCAGCAGATTGCCAAAACGGGCCCAGTTGATGAAGGTCGCAAAGGTGAACTCCGGGTTCTCGTTGGGCAACAGCTGTGCCAGGCGGTCCTGGACCTCGTCGTCGAGCATGGTGCCATTCCGGGATGCCTGAACGTCCGCATGAACCGTCTTGAAGATGCTGAGAGTCAGGATCTGCTGTTTCCAGACGACTTTCTGGTCCTCGGTGTCCATGTCCGAGAAGCGGTGCCCCAGGGGCGTCAGCACGGTGCGCTGCTTTGGTGTATCGATGAAATCCAGCATCTCGGCAGCCTTGACGATGTTGATGAGGTCGCTGAATTCCTTGCCGAACTCGTGAGCCAGGACAAAGACGTCGCCTTGGCCGCCATGTGAGTCCAGGTACTCCACGAAGCTGACGACGTCACCGGACGAGACAGGCGGAAGTGGCTCGTAGACGGGCCGTGAAGGAGTGGTTACCGCCACAGGAGGGATGTCGGGGAGTTCGTTGGTCGTGATGATGTCGTGGAGGTAGTCCACCATCGCCAGGAACTCCGGTGCCCGGTAGTCGCGAGGTCGTGCCAGCTTGTTCTGGACGATCGTGCGGATACGCCCCGGGTTCGCCGAGAAGACAACGATGCGATCCGCCATGTAGACGACTTCCTTGATGTCGTGACTGACCATGACGATGGAGGCAGGTTGACCATCGGCCTCGTCCCAGATGTCGACCAGATCTGTGCGGAGCGACTCCGCCGTCAAGGCATCTACTGCGCTGAACGGCTCGTCCATGAAAAGCAGTTCAGGCTGTACTGCAAGACCGCGTGCGATGCCCACTCGCTGCTTCATGCCGCCCGAGATCTCGCGTGGATACGCCTCTTCGAAGCCCTCGAGGCCGACCATCTTGATCACGGTGCTGACGCGATGCTGCACTTCCTCACGTGGGAGTTGCAGAGGGACGAGGACGGATTGGATGTTTTCGCTCACGGTCATCCACGGGAAGAGAGCGAACATCTGGAAAACCATGCCGACTCCCGGGGTCAGGCCTGCCATTTCTGTGCCACGGGCGAACACCTTGCCGCTGGTGGGCTTCATGAGGCCGGCCAGGATGCGCAGGAATGTCGACTTGCCACAGCCCGAGGGGCCGAGGAGGCAGATGATTTCCCCCTTCCGTATCTCCATGCTTATGCTGTCCAGGACGGTCACCATGTTTCCGTTGGGCATTGAGAAGCGCTGAGTGACGTTCTCGCTCGAGAGCAGGATGGGCTGTTGCACAGATCCTTCCATGGGGTCTCCTCTATTTGCTGAGGTTATACTGCGTACTGGCGACGGCATAGAGCCTGTGCCACACGAAGCGGTTGATGAGCACGACGGTCAGCGACATGATGAGGATTGCAGCAGCCAGTTCGGCGAATTTGGCGCCAAATGCGGCCTCACTGATGACAGATCCGATCCCCTGTGCTCTGAGGGTCTCACCGCGGAACGTCACGATCTCGGCGACGATACTGGCGTTCCAGGCTCCACCCGTTGCTGTCACCCAGCCGGTCACGAGGTACGGGAAGATGGCCGGCAGGTACAGGGACCAGAAGCGTTGCCTGCCCGTAACACGGTAGCTCGCAGCAGCCTCTTTGAGGTCGAAGGGAATCGCCTGTGCGCCGGCAATGACGTTGAACAGGATGTACCATTGAGTGCCAAGCAGCATGAGTACGACACTTCCGAAGCCTATATTGATTCTGAGCAGAGCCAGCAGGAGGATCACGGCCGGGAACAGCATCGGCGCCGGGAACGATGCCGCGACCTGGACGATTGGCTGCATGATCCTCGACAGTTTTGGCGAGAGTCCGATGCGCAGACCTACCGGCAAGGCCCACAGGGTCCCGAGGGCAATGGCCACGGTTACGCGTGCCAGGGTCAGTAGATCGCTCTTCAGCAGGCGCAGCCATTCACCGATGCGAACGGATATGAGGAGGCGAACGACCTGGACAAGGGCAACAGCCAGTCCGGCCACCAGCAGAAAGAACAGGATTCGAGAGAAGACGACGGAGACCGAAGGACGGTTCGACACCCCATGCTTCTCGGGAGGAGAAGCAGCAGGAGAGCTGCCCGGCATAGTGCGAGGGACGTTCCGGAACAGCCGCGAAACCAGGCTGCCGAATGCATGGCCGACGGAGGAACCTGCAGTGCCCATCCAGCGCAGGATATGCGAGTGGTGGAGGAGGTCCAGGAACCACGAGTCCATCGATTCTTCCTGGCTCGTGTCCTCGATACGAAACTTCTGTGCCCAGACAACGGTCGGCCGCCACAGCAACTGGTCCAGCGCAACGATCATCAGGACCATGGCGACGACCGCTGCGACCATGGCCGGTACGTTGCCTTTCTCGACAGCGACGGACATGTAGGACCCGATGCCGGGCAGCCTGAAATCCCTGTTGCCCAGCTGAAATGCCTCGGTGACCATGAGGAAGAACCATCCACCGGCCATGCTCATCATGCTGTTCCAGATAAGGCCGACGGCGCTGTAGGGCATCTCAATCTGAGTGAGACGCTGCCACCAGTTGAAGCGATAGATGGTGCCGGCCTCCTGGAGATACTGCGGTACCGATTTGAGAGAATTGTAGAAACTGAACGTCATGTTCCATGCCTGTCCCGTGAAGATCATCAGTACTGCGGCAAGTTCCAGTCCGATGTTGCTGTTGGGGAAGAGGGAAACGAGTGCCAGCACGACGCCTGGCATGAATCCCAGGACGGGGATGCTCTGCAGGATGTCCAGGATGGGGACAAGCAGTCTCTCGGCCAGCCGGTCCTTGGCCGCCCAGTAGCCATACACAATAGTGAAGAGGAAGGAGATGCAGTAGGCGGCCAACCCACGGACCAGTGAGAACAGTGTGTACCGAGGCAGCGCACGGAATGAGAGGTCGATCAGTACCGTCGGCCTCAGAACGCCCGTCCACTCGCGGCCGACCTGAGTTATGCCGTAGAAAACGCCGAGGATCCCTAGAATGATAACGATATCAGCCAGCGCTCCGCTGTGGTAGAATGCCATGACAGCGCCTGACTGACCCCATACCACCGGGGACGTAGCTCGCGTGCGGCGCGGACGGCTTCCTCTCGGACTCGTCTTGATGAGTTGGTTTTCGAGCGATTCCTGCATGGTATCTCCTGATGACGGCAAATGTGCGCGGCCCATGGTAGCACCGTTGCGCTGAGCCTGCAACAACGCAGAGCCTATGAATGGGTCTTGTCTGGCGATGTGAAGGGACACCCCAAGTAAGGAGATTGGAAACCTTGACGTCCGCAGGGGGCTGCCTATACTCACTCGTTTGTGATGAGTCCGTTCCACGGGTTCGCAAGGAGATGCTGGTCATGTATATTGTAATCGTTGGTTGTGGGCGCCTTGGCGCTCAGCTTGCCACGAAGCTCTCGGAAGAAGGCCATGACGTGGCTGTGGTAGACCGCAATCCGGGCAATTTCGGTCGGCTCAGCGATGAGTTCAATGGAGCTACTGTCACCGGAGTTGGATTCGACATCGAGGTGCTCAAGTCCGCAGGGATTGAGCATGCCGATGGCTTCGCTGCCGTAAGTGATGGGGACAACATGAACATCATGGCCGCACAGGTCGCCAAGACTATTTTCAAGGTGCCCATGGTGATCGCCCGCGTGTTCGACCCTGTCAAAGGGGAGACCTACCGGGCTCTCGGCCTCGAGACAGTCTGTCCAACGACTTCAGCTGCGAACATCATCTACAGCAAGTTCATGATCCGCAGCGAGGACAGTCACTTCATTCTGCCCGGCGGCGGTATCGAGCTGGTCGAAGTCACCTTCCACACGAGAATTCCGGCGAAGACGATAGCCGAAATCGAGGCTCTGGACGACTTCAAGGTCATCTCGCTGACGCGCGATGGAACCACGACGTTCCCCAAAGCAACCGATGTTGTCGCCGAAAGTGATCACCTGCTGGTGGCGCTGCACGTATCGGACCTTCCAAAGGTCAGCGCGATCTTCCATCTGAATGAGAGGTAGAACCATGTATATCATTATTGCAGGTGGAGGAAAGGTTGGGTCCTATCTTGCTCATTTGCTCGTCGGCAAAGGGCATGACGTTGCCGTTATCGAGCAAAATGCGGAGGCTTGTGAGGCGTTGTCGGATTGGGGAAAGGCGCTGGTCATCAACGGCGATTGCTGTGACATGGGCGCTCTCATCGACGCCGGCATCGAGAAGACCGACCGGTTTGCGGCAGTAACGGGAGACGACGCCGACAACCTGGTGGCGTGTCAGCTCGCCAAAGTTCGCTTCAAGGTTCCACTGACGACTGCTCGCATCAATGATCCTCGCAACGAGGACATCTTTCACAAGTTCGGCGTGGATTTTGCTCTGAACTCGACGAACATCCTTGCGACAGTCATCGAAGAAGGCATCATTGTGAATGACATGATCCCTCTCGTGTCGCTGGGCAAGGGCAGAGCGACTCTTGTCGAGCTGAAGATTACCAGTGAGTCTCCCGTGATTGGGAAGACCATCAGGCAACTGACATGGCCTGCCGGGTGCGTCGTGGCTGCCATCATGCATGAGGGCGACGTGATCTTCCCGCGCGGGGCTACGGTTCTGAGTGCAGGCGACATCGTCATCGGCCTGGTGGCTCCTGAGGCGGAAGAGCAGTTCAGACGCGTATTCGTCAAGGCGTGACCGTCATGAGGGAAAGGACTCGCACGAGGCGTTCGACTTCTCTCCGTCGTGACCTCCTGGGGATGCTCACCGAGGTAGCGTTTACAGGCGCCCTCATCGGGGTCGGGCTTCTCATCTCCTGGTTGTTCTTCGTGGGGCGCTAAATTATGGTTCGCAGGGTCTGGAGGGAGGACTTTCGCATCATAGGGTACTATACCGGCCTCGTTACCATTGGCGTCGGTCTGCTGATGCTCGTTCCGATGATGACCAGTCTCGTTTTTCGTGAATGGGCCTCCGCTCTGGATTTTGCCATTTCCGTTGCACTCACACTGCTTGTTGGGTACGTCCTGGCGCTCGCTTCTCGTACCAGGAGCACGCCGGGGCTCACCCATGCGATGGTCATCGCCGCGGGATCATGGCTGGTCGCCATGGTGCTCTCTGGTGTTCCCTACATGCTGAGCGGGCACATGAAGTCGTTCCTCGATGCCTGCTTCGACACGATGAGTGGGTTCACGACGACCGGCATGTTTCTCCTGCAGGACCTGGATCACATTGCCGAGGGACTGAACATGTGGCGTCATCTCCTGACGTACGTCGGCGGTCAGGGGATCGTCGTGCTGGCGCTGACGTTCCTGATCGGTTCCACGGGCGGTGCATTCAAGATCATGGTCGGCGAAGGCAAGGAAGAGAAACTCGAGCCCAACGTCCGGCACATCGCGGTCCTTATCTGGCGCATCTCCCTCATCTACCTGAGCGTTGGAACTGTGGTCCTCGGACTCATCGCCATGGCGAATGGCATCAAACCGCATCTTGCATTCTTTCACGGTGCCTACATTTTCATGTCCGCCTGGAGCACCGGAGGTTTCGCCCCCTACAGCCAGAACATGCTGTACTATCACAGCAGCGCGATGGACATCGCCAGTATGGTGTTTTTTATCCTGGGTTCCTTCAACTTCGCTCTGCACTACGCTGTCTGGAGCGGCAACCGCAGGGAGATCCTTCGCAACGTGGAGATTGTCTCGTTCATGATCACGGTGTTGACGACGTTTTCTCTCGTGTGTCTGGCACTCATGCAGCGAGGCGTCTATCCGAATGCCGTGGCATTGTTCCGGCGCGGATTCTTTCAGCTGGTATCGGGCCATACGACGACTGGCCAGTCCAACATCTACGCGCGGACGTTTGTGCGCGAATGGGGTCCTCTCGGTATGCTTGCGACGACCATCGCCATGGCTATCGGCGCGAGCGCCGCTTCGACCGGCGGTGGGTTCAAGGGACTGCGCATGGGTATCATCGTCAAGGGCATAGCTACCGACATCAGGAAGCTCCTGTCTCCCGAGCGTGCTGTCGTCACGGGGCACTATCATCACCTGCATGACAACATCCTCAGCGACGGCGTGGTCAAGAGCGCGGCAGTCATTGTCGTCCTGTATGTCCTCATCTACGCTGTCGGTGCCATCGTCGGCATGGCCTACGGATATCCCATGGCAGATGCACTGTTCGAGTCCGTGTCGGCCGGCAGCAACACCGGGCTTTCGTGTGGAGTGACGCAGGCTGGCATGCCCACGCTGCTGAAAATCGTGTACATGCTGGAGATGTGGATGGGACGTCTGGAGTTTCTGTCGGTATTCACGCTGTTCGGGTTCATCGCCACAAGTCTCCGGAGCATGAAACTCAGGAAGGTAGCCGTATGAAGAGACTCTGTGTCGTTCTGACAGTCGTGGCGCTCGTGGCCTTGATCGTCGCGCCGGTTCCCGTAAGTGCTGGACTACCGTCCGTGCTGTCGACGACGGAACTTGTAGAAAACTCCTACAAGTGGGACGGGAGGACTGTGTTCTTCAAGGGAGAGGTATTGCAGGGCCCGATGGTACGCAATGATGGTACATGGATGAACCTGTCGAACGGCAACAACACTGCCATGGGGGTGTTCGTGCCAAAGGACGTGGCCATGCCTGTCATTGCGCATGTGGAGGACTACCGCACAGTTGGAGACGTCGTGCTTATTACCGGGGTCTTCCACCGTGTGTGCGTCCAGCACCAGGGCGAAACGGATATTCACGCGTTGAACGTGACGGTCGTGACGCCTGGTTCCAGCAGGGAGAACCCTGTCCGCCTCGACAGGGTCGTGTGGTTTCTTGTTCTGGCTGGCCTACTCGGCCTGGCCATGTGGCTCTACTACCGCAAACCGGCTCGCCGGATCGAGCACTGAGTATCGCAATTGGAACACATTTGCAAAAACAGGGAGACCCCCGTGAGCGGGGCCTCCTGCCATGCATGCCCTCCCCTGCTCAGGCTCTGAATGCGAGATTACCTGCCACAATCGTGGCGAGGATCTGGGTCGACCGTACTGCCTGTGGGTCGTTGTCTCCAAGGATGTCCCTCGACAGGACGACGACATCCGCGTCCTGCCCTTCCGCGAGATTGCCTCGCTGTCCAGACAGGCCTACGCAGTTTTGAGGTGCGACGGTGTAGGCGGTAAGCGCCTCCTGCACGCTGACGCACTGCTCGCGCTGATACGGCTGCTCGCCTGGTCGTGTCCGGAATGCGGCGAACGCGATGCCCTTGAGTGGATCGGGGTCTTCGACGGGGGCATCGGATCCAAAGTTCAGCTCCACGCCGCTGTCGAGCAGTGACCTGAAGGCATACGAACGTGGATGCGGTGTGGGGAAGACTGACTTCAGCTTACCGATGTCGAGGTCGAGATGCGAGGGCTGTACGGACGCCGTGATCCCGAGGTTGGCAAAGCGTTCCACATCCTCGGGGCGCAGGAACTGGGCGTGTTCTATGCGGTGGTGAGCATGCCCCTTGGAAGCGGCGACGCCGGCTTGTTCGAACGCATCCAGCGTCTCCTTGTTGGCCCTATCGCCGATGGCGTGGATCCATACCCACAAGCCGTTCTCGTCCGCCTTGTGGAATCGATCGGCCAGCCAGTTCACGGATTCGTAGGTGTGGTAGCCATGGTTGTCGGATGCTCCCTGCCACGGCTCCTCCATGTACGCTGTCCGGGAACCAAGCGATCCGTCGGCGAAGAGCTTGATGCCTCCGAGTCGGAGGAAATCCGAGCCGAAACCGGACCGAAGCCCGAGCGAGACGGCCGCGTCGAGGTTGTTGAGGCCGATGGCCTGCCAGATCCGGATGCGAGGTTCTTCACTCATGGCGGGGATCAGCGCCTCGAGTTCCGGGAGAATGCCCCAGTCCATGCTGCAGCACGAGGCAAAGCCCATCGAGAGCAGTCTGCTGATGGCGCTGTGGAGTGCAGCGAACCGTTCGTCGAGCTGGGGGGCGGGAATTCGGGAAAGAACCCAGTCCTGAGCGGCGTCGCGGACGATGCCGGTGGGGCCGTCCGTGTCACATGGAACGAGGTCAGAACCGAACGGGCGGGAATTCCACAGGTCAACCGCCTTGAGAGCGGCCGTGTTGAGCCAGAGCGAGTGGTAGTCTTTGCGGTTGAGCACTACTGGCGAATTCGGGTAGAGGTCGTCGAGCTGTCGGCGATGCGGGCTCTTGGACCAGAGTTCGTCGTCCCAGCAATCGCCTCGGACCCAGACTCCGCTGTCCGGTCTGCCAGCCACACGGATGCGCTCCAGGGCCCCATCGAGTGACGTTTCGCCATTCAGGTTCAACCGCATAAGCGAGAATCCATACAGGTCAAGGTGCAGGTGAGCATCCATAAATGCCGGATAGCATGTCGCTCCAGGTGTACCGGCGAAATCGAGGACCTGTGCGTTCCTGCTGGAGGCCATAGCCTGAACCTCGGCAGTACCTCCGATACGGTCGATGATTCCATTTCTCAAGTACAGGGCGTTGCCTGTCTGTTCCCACCATCCGCCCAGCGACGACATTACCCTGACATGAAGCAGTGCTGTGTCTTCATGCTGCATGATCACGTTCCTCCCGCCCGCATGCGGACGCTCATTGTGGCAAAACCCCGGAGTCCCGGGGCGGCACGTTCCAGAACTGACGGAGTCATTGTAGTTCGGCAGGCGCAGGCTTCAACTTGCCGGGTCTGAAAGCAGCAGAAGCCCAGGCCAGGTTTCGATAAGGTAGGTGGGTTTGAGCTCAAGCAGTGCATCGCGTCCAAGGTAGCCGAATGTGCAGCCGCACGAAGCGACACCGGCGTTGCGAGCCACAAGGATGTCATTCCGTGAGTCCCCAACCATGAGCGTTCGCTCCTTGCTGGTGCCAATGTCTCGTATCAGGGACAGGAGACTGGACGGATTTGGCTTGCGCAGGTCGGCGTCGCCGGGGCCGACGACACGGTCGAAGTACTGGAGGGTTCCGAGGCGCCGCAGGATTTCGAGTGAGAGATCCTGGGGTTTGTTCGTCAGTACTGACAAGTGGGCTCCCCGTTCATGGAGTGACGTGAGTGTCTCCGAGCAGCCTTCATAGATGTGCGAGAAGTCGGTACAATGATCCATGTAGTAGGACCGGAAGTCGTCCACCAGCTCATCGACGAACTCCCCTTCGTCAGTCTGGAAGGCTCGTTTCATCATGTCGTCCAGTCCGTCGCCCACCCACGAGATGACGGTGACAACATCGGCGACTGGCCGGGCGTGCAGCTGAAGGACGTGGTTGACGGCTTCTGCAATGTCGCGGCGTGTATCAACAAGCGTTCCATCGAGGTCGAACAAGTAGAGATCGAACACAGGCATTCCCCCTTGCAGTGAAGTGGCGCGGATGATTCTCATGTATACTGTACTGATGCATAGGCGCAAGTCTACCCTCGTATCTGTGAAACCGGACCATGCCTGGCTTGTGACGTTCCGCGATGCTGAGTGCGACTCGTGGTGACAGGAGAGGAACAACATTGATGGAGACAAGACTCATCAAGGACAGTACGGGGTTCGCGTCGCTGGAACCGTTCTGGAATCGACTGGTAGTGGAAAGCGTCGCCAATACATGCCATTCTACGTTCGAATGGTTGTTCACATGGTGGAAGCATTTCAGTGCGGACAAGCGACTACTGCTCATCGCAGCATGCGAGGACGGCGTGCCCGCTGGTCTTGCGCCGTTGTATGCCGACGCCGGTGCCGCTGGATTCAGGGACCTCCATTTCATCGGCCAGGGACTCTCGGACTATGCTGACTTCATCACGCCCCGTGATCGCCCTAACGTAGCTGAAGCCCTTGTCTCAGCCCTGCTGGATCTTCGTTCGTCGTGGGACGGAATGGACCTCGAGGAGATCCCGGCTCAGTCACCCAACAAGGCGCTTCTGGACCGCGTGATCGACGCCGGCAGTGTCCCCGCGGTGTGGCAGACGACGGTGCAATGCCCATACCTGCCGATCGAGACCGGCTGGGAGCCGTTCTACGCCACGATGGGCAAGGGATTCCGGCATGAGGTTCGGAACAAGCTGAACAGATGGAACAACCGTAGCAGTGGTCGAATAGAGGGGTTGGAACTGCGGTACGTCGATCGCAGAGAAGCTGACGGCGCGTTTCTGAACGAGGTTGTCACACTATCGGATCAGCGCCGCTCAGCCGACGGCCATCGAAGTCCGTTCCTCAACCATCCGGACCAGGAGTTTCTTCGGGAAGTGCTGCCACTCATGGGTCGACGCAACCAGCTGCGCGTGGGGGAGCTGCGGAGCGGAAACACTCTCCTGGCATTCATGCTCGCCTTCCACTGGGAGGGCGTAGTCTATACGTGGAACACTCAGTACGACCCCGCGTTCGCAGCGTACTCACTTGGGCGCATCGCGCTGGTATCGTTTGCAGAGCAGTCATTTCGCGAGGGTTGCCACGAACTGAATTTCATGCGAGGCGAAGAACCGTACAAGCTCCAGTGGACAAGCCTCTGCAAGACGAACCTGGCCCTCCGCACAGAGCGCACGGTCCAGCCCGCGGGGGACACGCAGACATCTCCTGGCTGCGGAACGGTCCAGGTCGTGCAGGGCGAAAGGAGTACCTGACATGCGACAAAAAGTCATTGTCACTGGGCACAAGAATCCAGATACAGATTCCATCTGCTCTGCCCTCGGCTACGCGTTCTACAAGAATCGAACAGACCCTTCCCGCGTCTATGTCGCCGTCCGGGGAGGAGAACTCAACGACGAGACCCGCTTCGTTCTGGAGCGCTTTGGGTTTCGCGTGCCGCCACTCTTGAGATCGCTGATGCCACAGGTTCAGGACATTCCCCGGAAGCGCCTGGTGACCGTTGCTCCCTCCACCCGCGTCGGGAAGGCCGCCATTCTCATGAAGGAGCACCATATCCATTCGCTTCCCGTCGTCGACGATGCACTGATCGTACGAGGCGTTGTGGACGCCGTCGACATCGCCACCGCGTATGCCGACCAGCTTGAACATGCTGACATCCTCCCGTATGCCGTGGAGCTTGACACCCTTGTGCGACAGTTGTCAGCCAGGATCGTCGTACATACTGGAGAATCGACGGAGCTGAAGGGGCGATTGCTCGTTGTCACTGGTTCGGTGGGGCGTCTTGCGCCGGGGTCCGAGGACGTCACGATCATCATCTCTGACGGGATACCCTCCGAGGGCATCCTGGCAGCATGTTCGGCCGCCTCCACCCTCATTGTCACTGGCAGAGGCGCTACGGCGGAAACAGAGATGCCGTGGCCGTCACATCTGAGCCTTGTCCTCGAGACGGACATGACGGTGACACAGGCGCTGCGCGCTCTCTGGTCATCGATCCCGGTATCTGCATTCATGGAAGGGACGGTGCCCTTGCTGGGCATGACAGACACACTGGAGAGGGCAAAGAAGGCAGTGCTTGATTCGTCCGCACGTTGTGCCGTAGTTCTTGACGCTCTCCATCATCCGGTGAACATCGTCACCCGTTCCGACCTCATCCGGTTTGCACGCAAGAAGGTTGTCCTGGTGGACCACAACGAGACGCTGCAGGCTGTCGACGGGGTAGAGGAGGCCGATATCCTCGAGATCATCGATCATCACCGTGTCGGCGATATCTCTACGTTCCGCCCCATCTACTTCCACAACGAGCCGGTCGGGAGCACGTGTACGATCGTCGCTGAATTGTGCACAGAGAACGGGGTATTCCTGCCGAAGTCGGTAGCCGGGCTCCTGATGTCGGGCATTCTCTCGGACACCATGAACCTCAACCTTTCGACAACCACGCCAAAGGACGTCCGCGCTGTGCGGCGACTGGCGGCGACCATTGGCATCGACGCGGAAGTATATGGCCTCGAGCTGCTTCAGAACGGTTCCGTGATGTTCAAGGGTCTTCCTGCGACAGAAGTTCTGATGCGGGACTTCAAGGAATTTGACCTCTTCGACACGCGCATCGGCGTCTCTCAGGCTGTCGTGTTCTCGTTCGACCGTATTCGGGAACGGGAGTCGGAATTCAAGCAGGCGATGCGGGATGTGCGGGCACGCATGGGGCTCGCCATGGTGGCATTTCTGGCCACGGATCCTCTGAGCAGGCGGTCATATCTGATCGTCGCCGGGCCTGCCGAGGCGTTTGAAGAGGCATTTGACGTGCGCATGGAAGATGGACATGCCGTCCTCGATGGAGTGCTCTCTCGCAAGAAGGACTTCATTCCACCGGTGGCCGAGGTCCTGTCGCGGTACGCATGATCAAGATCAGGCATCTGACGGCTGACCCCAAGGGATGGACGGGTATTGGGCCCATCGTGAACGTCGCCGGCACTCGAGCCGGGACGTTGCGACCGCAGATCTGGCGGATCTGATTGAAGGGGAGGATTGCGATGGGAGACCGATATGTTCTGGCGATCGACTGTGGTACACAGAGTGTTCGAGGTCTGTTGTTTGACGACGGTGGTCACCTAGTAGCCAAGCATAAGGTAGAATTCGAACCGTATTTCTCACCGGCGCCGGGGTATGCCGAGCATAATGCCGAAGACTACTGGCGAGACGCATGCACGGCGCTGCAGGCGCTGAAGGAAGAGTCGCCCGAAGCGTGGAGCCGCATCGGTGCCGTCGCAGTGACCACACAGCGCGATACGGTCGTTGCGATGGATGCTGGCGGAGTCCCTATCCGCCCCGCCATCATCTGGTTGGACCAGCGCATGGCTCGCTGCGACAAGCCGATGCCTCTCGTGGACCGACTGCAGTTCATGGTTACAGGGATGACGAGAGCAGTCGAGATTACCAGACGCCAGGGCAAAGACAACTGGATGGTGGAGAACGAGCCTGAGTTGTGGGCCCGGACCAGCAAGTGGCTGCTGTTGTCGGGGTTCTTCTGCTTTCGACTGACGGGGCAGTACGTCGATTCGATGGCATCGCAGATAGGTCACGTCCCGTTCGACTATGCTGCACGCAGTTGGCCCCGTAGTGACAGCAGCTGGCGGTGGCACATGTTCAGTGCACGTCGGGACCAGGTGCCCGAGCTCGTGGAAGCCGGTGAGCAGATGGGCACAATATCCGCCGCCGCAGCGCGGGAGACCGGTATTCCCGAAGGAACACCGGTCATTGCCGCCGGCTCCGACAAGGGATGTGAGACGCTGGGTGTCGGCTGTGTCGATACGACGAGTGTCAGCCTGAGCTTCGGGACTGCCGCGACCGTTCAGAGTACGTCACGAAGGTATTTCGAGCCGATCATGTTCATGCCGCCGTATCCGGCCAGTGTCAGAGGAAGCTTCAATCCCGAGATTCAGATCTATCGTGGCTACTGGATGGTGAGCTGGTTCAAGAAGGAGTTTGCTGCTCACGAAGCCGTGGAGGCAGAACACCGGGGCGTTTCCCCCGAGGTCGTGCTGAACGAGCACCTGGAGGACGTACCTCCGGGGTCGCAGGGTCTGATGCTTCAGCCATACTGGGGTCCCGGCCTGAAGACGCCCGAGGCGAAGGGATCGATGATTGGATTCGGCGACGTGCACACCAGATCGCATGTCTACCGCGCCATTATCGAAGGCATCGGCTATGCCCTGCTCGAAGGAGTCGAACGCATCGAGCGCAAGAGCGGGCAGAAGGTGAAACGGATCATGGTGTCAGGAGGGGGTTCGCAGAGCGACGCGATCTGCCAGATCACCGCAGACCTGTTCGACCGGCCGGTGGTGCGAAGTGAGACCTATGAGACGTCGGGTCTGGGCGCTGCCATCAACGGTTTCGTAGGGATTGGCGTCTATGCCACGCATGAAGAGGCAGTGAAGAATATGGTTCACTGGGACAGTACCTTTCTTCCACGTCCCGAGGTGGCCAGCGTTTACCATGAACTGTACGCGCGCGTCTATAAGCGCATCTACCCCGCGCTGCAGCCGCTCTATCGCGAGATTCAGCAGATAACCGGGTATCCGGACATCTGAAGAGAGACGACGGACAAGGACACTGCATTCTGAGTGCAGCCATCAACCCTATTCCCACTCGATCGTGGAGGGGGGTTTCGATGTGATATCATAGACCACCCGGTTGACCTCAGGCAGTTCACTGGTAATTGCGCGAGATATCTCCTCGAGCACATCCGCAGGAAGCCGTACCCAGTCGGCGGTCATGCCGTCGCTGCTTTCGACGACGCGAAGGGCAACTGTATGGACATACGTCCGTTCGTCACCCTTGACGCCGACGGTTCGGATGCCGGGAAGTACAGCGAACGACTGCCATACCTTCGTGTACCATCCTGACGCTCTCATCACTCGTTCGACGACTGCGTCTGCACGCTGCAGGATGTCAACGTTCTCGGGTGTCACCTCGCCAAGGATACGGACGCCCAGGCCAGGACCCGGGAACGGTTGTCTGTCCACTAGTTCTTCCGGAAGTCCCAGAGCGCGGCCGAGGTCGCGCACCTCATCCTTGAACAGCAGACGGAGTGGTTCGATGAGCGAGAATGAGAGATCTGCAGGCAGGCCGCCGACGTTGTGGTGACTCTTGATGGTGCTGGCGACGGAACTTCCGGATTCGATGACGTCCGGGTAGAGTGTCCCCTGCACGAGAAACGGGATGCCCTGCATGGCACGCGCCTGCTCAGCAAAACAGTCGATGAAAGCCGCGCCTATCGCCTTGCGCTTCTTCTCGGGTTCCGTGACACCCTTCAGCGATGCGAAGAACTGTGTAGAGGCATCAATGCGTACAAGAGGCATATCGAAACGACGATGGAACACCGACTCGACACGGTCGCCTTCTCCGGTCCTGAGCAGCCCTGTATCAACAAACACGCAGGTGAGGCGATTGCCGATGGCGCGGTGCACCAGCGTCGCTGCGACCGAGCTGTCGACACCTCCCGAGAGCGCGCAGAGCGCGCGCTCATCACCTATTCGCGAACGGATGTCCTGGATGGCATCGCCTACGAAGCCGGACATCGTCCAGTCGCCTGAACAGCCTGCCGCCTCGAAAAGGAAGTGGTGCAGGACGTCACGGCCGACGGGTGTGTGAACCACCTCGGGGTGGAACTGTATGCCGTATTGTCGTCGGTCTGGATTTTCCATGGCGGCAATGGGACATGCCGGGGTCGACGCAGTGATCCGGAAGCCCGGGGGAATCATCCCGATGCGGTCGGCGTGGCTCATCCAGCAGGAGGTCTCAGCCGGAAGACCGCGAAATAGAGAAGAAGTCTCGTCCAGTTGGACAGTTGTCTTCCCATACTCGCCTGCTGGAGCGTGTTCCACGGACCCTCCAAGCAGGTTGGCCATCAACTGGGCTCCGTAACAGATACCAAGGATTGGCACCCCGACTTCGAAAACGGCTGTGTCGCAGACAGGGGCAGAGGCGGCGTAAACGCTGGCGGGACCACCGGAAAGGATGATTGCCTTCGGGTTCCTCGCAGTCAGCGTCTCGAGAGGTGTGTCGAACGGGATGATTTCGCAAAAAACGTGCAGTTCGCGGACTCGACGCGCGATGAGCTGCGTATACTGACCGCCGAAGTCCAGGATGAGAACAAGCTCGTGCTTCGCTGCGGAGTTCATTCTGCGCAGTAGTTGGGGCTTTCGTTCGTCATGTCGACGTCATGGGGATGAGACTCGCGCAGCCCTGCCCCTGTGATTCGGACAAAGCGGGATTCACTTCGCAGAAGGTCGATTGTTGGTGTGCCGCAATAGCCCATGCCCGCTCGAAGACCGCCCAGCAACTGATACAGGACGTCGTGAACCGATCCCCTCAGGGGAACACGGCCCTCGATACCCTCAGGCACCAGCTTGAACCGGGTCTCCTGAAAGTACCGGTCGCTGCTTCCCTGCTCCATTGCGCCAAGCGATCCCATGCCACGATAGGTCTTGTACTGCTTGTTCCCTGCCGTGACGACGTCGCCCGGGCTTTCAGCCGTGGCGGCGAGAAGACCGCCCAGCATGACCGTGTTTCCTCCGGCCGCAAGGGCCTTTGCTATGTCGCCGGAGTACCGGATGCCTCCATCGGCGACGATGGGGACATCATGACGCTGGGCTTCCTGGGCGCATTCGTAGATGGCGGTTATCTGGGGCATGCCGACTCCTGCTACGATACGGGTCGTACAGATCGAGCCCGGCCCTATGCCGACCTTCACCGCATCGGCTCCGGCGATGACCAGGTCGCGGACAGCTTCCGGTGTCGCCACGTTGCCCGCCAGGATGGGGACGGCGGGGAATGTTTGTTTGAGGAGCGCTACGGCTCTGACGATGCCGAGAGAATGGCCGTGAGCACTGTCGAGCACCAGCAGGTCAGCACCTGCTTCGACGAGTGATCGGGCTCGAGCGAGCAAGTCGGTTGCCACGCCGACTGCAGCCCCCACAAGCAGTCTGCCCCTGTCGTCGGTCACAACCTCGGGACATGCCAGTGTTCGCGTCATCTCGTCGATTGTCGCAAAACCGGCCAATTGTCCATCCGTATCGGCCAAGGCAAGTTCATGTATCCCCCACTTGGCAAGATGCGTGGAGAGGCCGGGCGCATCCAGGCCTGGTGGGATTGCGATCTTCGAGCTCACGTGAAGGAGCTGCGAGAGAAGAGTCGATGGCTCTTCAAAGGCAAGATCTGAGGGAGTGACGAGGCCGACCAGACGGTGCCCTTCCATGAGTGGCAGTGCGAAAACGTTGAACCGCTCGAGCAGATCGTGCGCTTCGAGAACAGTCTGCCGTGGATCGAGGTGAGCTATGGAGGAAGGTGTGTGTATGCAGATCGACTTGACCGTGGTGACTTCTGCCGCCTGGCGTTCGATGGACATGTTCTTGTGGATGAAGCCGATGCCGCCTTCCAATGCCATTGCCACTGCCATTGTGGATTCGGTGACGGTGTCCATGGCAGCGCTGACGATTGGGATGTTCAGGTGGATTGAGCGCGTAAGCTGCGTGCTTAGGTCGACGTCGTGCGGCAGGACGTCCGATTTTCCGGGAATCAGCAGGACATCATCGAAGGTCAGACCCTCTCGTGCGAACTTGTCATCCATAGTTCCTCCCAATGGCAGGCGGTCTTACTGGCTCGGCTCCCACAGTGCGCATGTCGATGAACATAGCCTAGCGGGCGCCGGGTCAGTTGTCAACGAGGAACCGTGAGACGACCCGGGGTTCCCGGAGACCCTCTAGTGGCCTCCGGGCAGTAGATTGCGGAGCCAGCTTCCCAGCGCCTGGACATCGATCGGAGGGAGTCTGACAAACAGGGGTGCCATCAGGGGGTAGACGCGGCTTTCGCCCACGAGAGCAGCCGACAGGGAAACGGGTAGGAAATGCGTCACCAGTCCCAACAGAAGTCCTGCGATGGCGATCTTGATGATCGACGAGAGGATGATGGCGGGAACGGCGATCAGAACATACAACAGCAGGTAGGTCACGATGTAGTAGGCGACAGTGGCAAGGCCCTGATTCGGGAGCCTGATGAAACTGACGTAGTATGGCGTCAGCGAGGCCGTCAGGAGTGCAGACAGGCCGATTGCCAGAAGGGATATGCCAATCTTGCCCTGCTTGGTAAACAGGTTCCGGGCGATAATGATTGCCGCCGATATGACGAAGATCGTGTCGAACAGCACTGGGCACCTCCGATGCGTCTGCTCGTCTCGTTTCAGTATGAGCCCAGCTCACGGCGCGTCAACAAGGTGTGACGTCTGGCAGCGGCAGTCGCCGTTGGTTGGGGCCGGTTCCAGGGTATACTGAAACATGCGCTCCGTGACAGGCACGTAGATGTCTGCCGAGTGTGCCCTTTGGCAGTCGCTGCACATGAAAAGGAGATAGACGTGGGATATTTCATCGATCTGCTGTTCCTGTTTGTGAGACGCCCCGCCGAGGGCATGCGCCGGATTCGTGAGCATCCGTCGATACTCGCGGCCCTGATTGCCTTGCTGTTGACAGGCGTCATCGATGCGATGAGCTTTCGCCTCATGGATGTCGTCGGCCTCCTGAAGTCCGTCGGTCTCACGAGCCAGATGACAGACGCCATTGCCCTGGCGCAGCAAGCCCCGGGGACGTTCTGGGCGTTTGTGACCGAACCCTTCTTCCTCGTGATGCTGTCGGTGATTGTCATCGACGCTGTGGCACAACTTGTATGGAAGCGCACTGCGGCTCCGCACATGTATGTTGCCCTCAGCTTCTCCGGGCTGGTGGGAGCGGCACTGCGTGTGATCGGGATCTTGATGGCCGGTGTCGCGAGTGGCATAGTCCTCGATGTCTTCGCCTATGGGGCTGTCCTGTACATGCTCGTCATGGGAGTCCTGGCGGTCCGGTTCTTCTATGAGAAGAGCACGGCAAGAGCACTTGCTCTCTACCTCTTGCCGACGGTGATCGGAGTTGGCGTCCTGGTGCTTCTCACTCTAACAGTTGGCGGAGCCGTCTGATGCCCCTGGATTTCAAGGGGGACCTTAACCCGCGGCAGCTGAAGGCCGTAGAGGAATGTACGGGCCCCTGCTTGGTGCTTGCGGGAGCGGGATCGGGCAAGACTAGGGTCATCACGTACAAGCTCGCGTATCTCATTGCCAAGCGTGGCATTGCCCCATCGCACATCATGGCTGTTACGTTCACCAACAAGGCAGCAGGCGAGATGCGCTCGCGCGTCGACGCACTCGTTGGGACTGACCTTTCCCGCAAGGGACTGTGGATAGGTACGTTTCACTCCTTGTGCGGTCGTATCCTGAGAGAGCAGATCGAGAAGCTTGGGCTGGGCTATACGAACAGGTTCGTCATCATCGACGAAGATGACCGCACGCGTCTCGTACGACAGGTCCTCAAGGAGTTGAACATGGACCCGAAGACCTACGAGCCACAGAAGATCGTGTATCGCATTTCCGACGCGAAGTCGAATCTTGTTGGTCCCGAAGAGCTCTCTGATTATGGCTACAGCTACATCGAGAAGGCGACGGCGACGGTTTACAGACTCTATCAGAAGCGCCTCCAGCAAGGGAATCTGCTGGATTTCGACGACCTCATCGCGCTGGTCATCCGTTTATTTGATGAGTGTCCGGAGGTCGAGGAGCACTACAGCTCGAAGTTCGAACATGTCCTGGTGGACGAGTACCAGGACGTGAACAAGATGCAGTACGAACTGGTCAAACGGCTTTCGAAGATGCATGGCAACGTCACGGTTGTCGGTGATGACGATCAGAGCATCTATGCGTTCCGCGGAGCAAACAGCAAGCTTATTCTTGGGTTCGAGAAGGACTACCCAGGCACCACCGTGGTCAAGCTTGAGCAGAACTACCGGTCGACGCAGTCCATCCTCGACGCGGCGAACTCCCTCGTGGCACGCAACCGAACACGTTTTGCAAAGAAGCTCTGGACGAACAACGGAACAGGTACCCCCGTGCATCTGTTCGAAGCTTTGACGCCGGAGGAAGAAGCCGGTTTCGTCGCCTCGAGCATCGACGTCCTGGTCCGGGGCGGTGCAGATCCTCGAGATATGGCGGTCATTTACAGGATGAACAGCCAGTCTCGTGCCATTGAGGAAGCACTGCTCGCATCGAACATCCCCTATCAGATTGTCGGCGGGTTGAAATTCTACGAACGGCAGGAGGTGAAGGACGTTCTCGCGTATCTCCGGCTTGGTTTCAACCCAAGCGATAACCTTGCGTTTGAGCGGGCTGTGAGTCGGCCTTCCCGGGGGTTCGGCGACAAGAGCCTGTCCGAGTTGAAGCAGCTGGCGGCAGAGCATGGCACGTCATGGTTCATGGCATTGCCCGACTGGGTCGGACAGGCCAAGAGCGGGAAGGCCAGGGATAGGCTCGAGGCATTCGTCGATCTCATTGTGCACGTCGGCGCGGCGAGCGAGTCGGCGATCAGTGCAGCCAACTTCGTGTTTGCCTCGTCGGGACTTCTCGAGCAGTACAGCGACGCAGGAGAGGAAGCCGACTTTGAATTGCAGTCGAGACGTGAGAATCTCGGGGAGTTCATGCGCACGGTCGATGAGTTCGACCGGATGAGCGAGGACCACTCGCTGGGAGCCTATTTGTCGCAGGTGGCGCTGGTCCAGGACCAGGACAGCATGAAGTCGGGCACGGGAAGAGGTGTCTTGCTCATTACAGCACACTCAGCCAAAGGTCTCGAATTCGGCGAGGTGTTCGTCGTCGGTGCCGAGGAAGGAGTCTTTCCTCACCGCCGGGCATTGGACAGCAGCGCCGACATCGAAGAAGAGCGACGGCTGTTCTACGTGGCGTGCACACGCGCGCGCAAGGAACTCTCGATAACATACTGCACACAGCGCACCAGCTACTACGGCTCGGGATTCCAGGAAGCCTCGCGATTCATCAAAGAGATGGAACTGACCAGCGAGAAGGTTGCCGGAGTATCGTCTCGCGAGCGACCCGAGCTCATCGAGGGCAACACGGTCATGCACAACATCTTTGGTGTCGGCAAAGTGCTGGAGGTGTTCTACGATGGCAACGACCAGTTCGTCGTCATCGATTTCAAGAAGGTCGGCATCAAGAAGCTGGCCGCGCAGTATGCCCAGCTGAAGAAAGTGTAATGTGCGTCGCCGACCGGTCCGTGCGATTCCGCCGTTCTTCTATTGAACTGTATGTGCATGATAGTAGAATGACACTAGCACATCGCAGCCAATGGGTTTCTGTTAGTGGGAGGTGCTGATGATAGGTTTCTGGATAGCAATGACAATTGCGTGTGCAGTAGCGGACGCTTTTCTTCCCTACTACCTGTTGGTCTGGTTCTCGGGCGGAGCCATTGCTGCACTCCTGTTTTCATGGGCCGGGTTCAACACGTCAGTGCAGTTCCTTGTGTTCTTCCTGGTATCGTTTGCGCTCATGGCACTCGTTGGGCGCTACATCAATTCACGTTTGTTGAGGGGTGGCTCCAAGATGCGAACGAACACTGAAGAGATGATAGGCAAGACGGCCAGCGTCGTCATGGCTATCCCAGCTGGTGATGCGGGACGCGTGGCACTCAAGGGCACGACATGGAGAGCCATTCTCAATGATGAGGCAGCTATGGCTGCCGTTGGCGACAAGGTCATCGTTGTCTCGATCGAAGGCGTCACCTTAACTGTAAGAAAGGAATAGGAGGTACTCATGCCATTCACGTTCAACTGGTCCATTGTCTGGTGGCTGGTCGGGTTTGCCGTCGTCGTGCTTTTTGCGTTGCGGTACATCTTGATTGTTCGCCAGAGCACGGCGGTCATCGTCGAGCGCCTCGGGAAATTCAGCCGAGAGCTGAAGCCCGGCCTGCATTTCCTGATCCCGATCCTCGACAGTGTGAGAGCGGTCGTCGACTTGCGCGAGCAGGCGTGGGACTATCCACCCCAGGCTGTCATCACCAAAGACAACGTTCCCACGAGCATCGACATCGTTCTGTACTACTATCTCACCGACCCTGTGAAGTCGGTCTATGAGGTACGCAATCTCAACGAGGCCATCCTCAAGCTCACGATGACGTCTATTCGCAACATCTCGGGCAGTCTGAACCTTGATGAGCTTCTGGTCTCTCGTGAGAATGTCAACAACGAGCTGACCCAGATCGTCGACGTTGCCACGGACCCATGGGGTGTCAAGGTCACGCGTGCGGAAATCAAGTCGGTGAACCCGCCGGCCGAGATCCTCGAGGCCATGACGCGGCAGATGAAGGCGGAGCGCAGCAAACGTGCCGTTATTCTCGAAGCCGAAGGATTCAAGGAAGCCGAGATCAACAAGGCCGAAGGACAGAAACAGGGTGCGATCCTTCGTGCCGAGGGCGATCGGCAGCAGAGAATCCTCAGTGCCGAGGGTGAGGCGCAGGCATTGATCACAGTCGCCAACGCTCGCAAGCAAGCGACGATTGCGTATTTTCAGGGCATTCACGAGGGTGGTGCCTCCCAGGACGTTTTGGCGCTGAAGTACATGGAGACACTCGAAGCCATCAGCGCAAACCCAGCCAACAAGGTGTTCCTGCCGTACGAGAGCAGTGCTCTCATGGGGAGTCTCGGTACCATCAAGGAACTCTTCAAGGACGCTTCTTCAGATACTACTCCGCCGGTTTCGACGGCGAAGGGCAAGTAGCTCGAACCGACTTCTGGCAAAGGCGCCGGTCGTAAAGACCGGCGCCTTTGCATGTTGCAGTGTTGGCCAAGAGCAGGATTGGGTCTGTCGGTCTCGCCCCGTTGTATTTTTTCCGCCAGTTGGTACCATTGGAAGTGGTCGCACGTGCGACAAATCCTGTTGGGAAAGGGGAGGCTATTATATGAGGAAAGCACTGTCACTTGTCTTGATAGCGGTATTCCTGGTCTCATTCTTTGGCGGATTGGCGGTCGTACCGTCAGCAAAGGCAGTTGCTCAGGAGGTAACGTATAACCTGGGGACTGAGCCCGCTGCGATCGATCCAGCCATCACAACTGGCATTCCAGAAGCCAACATCGAACTGCAGGTCTTCGATGGGCTGACGCGTATCGACAACAAGAATATGCCGCAGCCAGCGATCGCAAAGAGCTGGACGATCTCCAAGGATCAGAAGACGTATCTGTTTACGCTTCGCGATGCGTACTGGACGAACGGGACGCCTGTCACGGCGTATGACTTTGAGTATGCCTGGAAGCGCGCGCTCAGCCCGGAGATCGCTTCCGAATATGCCTACCAGCTCTACTACGTGTATGGCGGTGAAGCGTTCAACAGGTCCATCAAGGTCGGCAGCAAGTACTATGTCCAGGCTGTCGACGCCAAGGGCAATCCCCTGACGAAGAAAGAAGGGGACAAGGAAGTCGCCGTTCCGGACATGAAGAAAGAGATCGACCCCAGCAAGAACGTGGGCGTCAGGGCACTCAATGCAAAGACGCTCAAGGTCTATCTCCAGTCGCCCGCCGTCTACTTCCTCAACTTGACAGCGTTCCCTACGCTGATGCCTGTCTGCAAGGCTGTTGTCAGCAAGAATGACAAATGGGCCGCCGATGTCAAGACATACGTGACCAACGGTCCATTCAAGCTCATCGAGTGGTCACACAATGAGAAGATGGTCTTTGTCAAGAACCCGATGTACTGGGACAAGGACAAGGTCAAGCTCACCAAGATCACGTACTACTTGGTCGAAGATGAGTCGACTGCGCTTGCGATGTTCCAGAGCGGTCAGCTGGACGCCGCGCGCGACGTACCCATCACAGAGCTGCCCAAGCTGGTCGCCTCAGGCGAGGCACAAATCCTTCCTTACCTTGGAACATACTACTACCTGGTCAATGTCACCAAGAAGCCGTTCAACGATGTGCGCGTTCGCAAGGCCCTACTCCTGGCGATCAACCGCGCAGGCATCACTAAGTCCATCACTCAGGGCGGAGAGGTTCCCGCGCTGGGGTATGTTCCCTACGGCATTGCAGATGCGCTTCCTGGCAGCGATTTCCGTACGGCAGCCCAGGAGAAATTCTATACGGACAACGATATCGCTACGGCAAAGGCACTACTTGCTGCGGCCGGCTATCCGAATGGCAAGGGGTTCCCTGCCTTCACCATACTGTACAACACCTCCAACCGGCACAAATCCATTGCCGAGGCGATCCAGCAGATGTGGAAGAAGAACCTGGGTATCACCTGCACCCTCAAGAACGAGGAGTGGGGCGTCTACATGGATGACCGGGCGCACCTCAACTACAGTGTCTGCCGTGCGGGCTGGATCGGTGACTACATGGACCCCAACACGTTCCTGGACATGTGGGTAACGGGTGGCGGAAACAACGACACTGGCTGGAGCAACAGGGCTTACGATGCTCTCATCGCAAAGGCCAAGGCGACTCTCGACCCGAAGGCGCGCATGGCGGCACTGCATGCCGCGGAGAAGATCCTCATGACAGACATGCCCATCCTTCCGATCTACTACTACACGAACCCCGTGCTGCTGAGCAAGAGCATCAAGAACTTCTATCAGTCGGCGCTGGGGTTTATCGACTGGAAAAACGCCTACATGGGGTAGCTGCCAGAGGTCCCTTGACGGTCGTACACACGTTCTAGACAGGAAAAGTAGCGGGGCGGCTCTGCTGCGAGGCTGGAGAGCCGCCCCCTTTCGTATCCTTGGAGGATCTATGCTGAAGTTCATTCTGCGGCGCGTGCTCTCGATGATTCTGGTCGTCCTTATTGTCGCATCCGCTACCTTCTTCATGATGCGCTTGCTTCCATCGGGGCCCTTCGCCCGCGAGAAGAAGCTGCCACCTGAGATCGTCAAAAACCTCGAGGAACGATATCACTTGGACGATCCAGTCTGGAAGCAGTATGTCGACTACATCAAGAACCTTCTGCGGGGGGACCTCGGTCCCAGTTTCAAGTACAGGAACCGCACGGTCAACAACATCATCAACGATGGATTTCCTGTGTCGGCCGCGTTGGGAGCGGTGGCGGTGTCTCTCGCCATCGTCATCGGCATCCCGCTGGGCATCTGGGGTGCACTCAGGCAGAATGGCTGGCAGGACAACCTTGTGATGTTCGTTGCTCTCCTGGGCGTGTCCGTCCCTAACTTCATCATGGCGGTCTTACTCATGCTCATCTTTGCCTTGGGGTTGCACGTCGTACCCGCCGCTGGCTGGGGTTCCGCTAGACAGATCATCCTTCCCGCCTTTACGCTGGCGGGGTATCCGATAGCATTCATCGCACGTCTTGTGCGCTCGTCCATGCTCGAGGTCCTGCGCCAGGAATACATCACGACGGCACGGGCAAAAGGACTCTCCGAGCGTCTCGTGATTTTCCGGCATGCACTGCGCAACATCCTCATTCCAGTCGTTACGGTGCTGGGGCCTCTTATCGCGGCGGTGTTCACAGGGAGTTTCGTTGTCGAGAAGATCTTTGCAATCCCGGGTTTGGGCCGCTACTACGTCACCAGTATCAATGACCGCGACTACACGACCATCCTGGGCGTGACCATTTTTTACAGCGCCCTGCTGGTAGTCATGAACTTCCTGGTAGACCTGACGTATGCCTGGCTTGATCCACGCATCCGCTACGTCGAAAGGAAGGTGTCGTGATGGCTGCGCAGACTGCATGGCAATTCAAGGACGGTGTTGCACCTGATGCGGGTTCGTTCATACCTGCCTCCAAGGACTCTGCGGAGTTGCAACAGATTGCTGGACGGTCGACGACGTACTGGAGCGACGCCATACGCCGGATTCGCCGCAACAAGCTGGCCGTTGTAGGCTTCTGGATCATTATCGCCTTGCTCGTCGTCGCTGTCGTCGGACCGATAGTCTCACCATATAGCTATGAAGATCAGGACCTGGAGAACACGTTCCAGTCCCCCACGCTGCGACATCCTTTCGGAACGGACCAGCTGGGACGCGATCAGCTGACGCGTGTCATGTACGGTTCGCGCATCTCGCTTGCGGTAGGCATCGTGTGCGCGACTCTCAACTTTCTCATCGGCGTGACCTATGGGGGTATCGCCGCTTACTTTGGAGGACGGGTCGACGAGATCATGATGCGTATCGTCGATATCCTGTACGGTATACCGACGCTGATCATCGTGATTCTGCTGACGGTGCTGTTCAAGGATAGAGGCGTCAATCCCCTGATCAACGTATTCATTGCCATCGGGCTCACCTACTGGCTACCCATGGCACGCATCGTCCGAGGCGAGATCCTGTCGCTCAAGGAGCGTGAGTTCGCGTTGGCCGCGAAGACCATTGGTGCCCCTAACAACCGTATCCTCTTCAGGCATCTCATCCCCAATGCGATGGGTCCCATCATTGTCACAGTGACGCTGCAGATTCCATCTGCGATCTTCACCGAGGCCTTTCTCAGCTATATAGGGTTGGGTGTCAGCGCGCCGGTGGCCAGCTGGGGCGTTCTTGCCTCGGACGGTACCCAAGCCATCCGTTCATACCCCTACCTTGTGCTGTTTCCAGCACTGGCGATCAGCCTGACGATGTTTGCCTTCAATTTCCTGGGCGACGGCCTGCGCGACGCGCTGGACCCACGCCTGAGACAGTAGGGGTGCGCAATGAATGAAACCAATGTTCTGATGCGCATCCAGGGCCTTACGACCAATTTCCACACCCATGCGGGTGTTGTCCATGCCGTGGACGACATGACCCTGACTGTTCCAAGGGACTCTGTCGTTGGTATTGTGGGCGAGTCCGGTTCCGGCAAGACAGTGACGATGATGTCCGTCATGCGCCTCATCCCAAGCCCTCCCGGCCGGATTGAGGGCGGGCACGTGTGGTTTGATGGTGCAGCGCTGGGAATGCCGGACCGGATGGAGAAGGATGGTCCCGACAAGGGGATGGTCGATCTGCTGAGTCTTCCTGCCGAAGCAATGATGAGAGTACGAGGCCGTCACATCGGCATGATCTTCCAGGACCCGATGGTTTCCCTGAACCCGGTGCTGACCATCGGCCTGCAGATGACGGAGTCCATGGTGGTGCATGGCCTGGCCACGAAGGAGGAGTCCTGGAAGAGGGCCGTCGACATGCTTGCCCTGGTGGGCATTCCCAACCCCGAAGAGCGCATGCGTGACTATCCCCACCAGTACTCGGGAGGTATGCGGCAGCGCGTCATGATTGCCATGGCGCTTTCGTGCGGTCCCGAGCTGGTTATTGCCGACGAACCGACAACATCGCTGGATGTTACGGTTCAGGCCCAGATCCTGGAACTGATGAAGGAGTTGAAAGCGAAACTCAAGTCCAGCAGCATCATCATCAGTCATGACCTTTCCATCGTAGCCGGCATGGCCGACAAGGTTGTTGTCATGTATGCAGGACGCATGCTTGAAGAAGCGAATGTCTACGATCTGTACGAAAAGCCCGGGCATCCGTACACCATCGGACTCATGAAGTCCGTGCCGCGCCTCGACGCCGAGGACAGGGAACGTCTGATCCCTATCGAAGGGAGCCCCCCGGACCTGCTGGCTCCCCCCGTTGGCTGCAAGTTTGCTCCACGCTGCAAGTATGCCATGAACATCTGCCGGGAGCAGGAACCGCCGCTCGTCATCGTAGGAGAAGGGCATCGTGCCCGGTGTTTTCTCCACCATCCGACTGCGCCGGCAGTTCCTGGCTTTGTAAAGGTGGAATAGCGATGGATACCATTCTCAAGGTCGAGCATCTCAAGAAGTATTTTGCGGTCAATGTCGGCGGACCGTTTGCGCGACACATGGCCAGTCTAAAGGCTGTCGACGATGTTTCGTTTGAGGTCGGACGGGGCGAAACGGTAGGACTGGTCGGTGAGACGGGTTGTGGCAAGACGACTGTCGGCAGAACCATTGTGGGTTTGTATGCGCCGACGGCCGGTTCCATTACCTATTGTGGCGAAAACCTGTGCGCCCTGACGCGGGAAGCCATGCGCAAGGTTCGCAGCAAACTGCAGATGATCTTTCAGGACCCCTATGCGTCGCTCAATCCACGGATGACCGTAGGAAACATCATCGAAGAACCGATGGACATCTTCAGTATTGGAACCATTGCCGAACGACGGGAGCGCGTTCAGGAACTGTTGCGCACGGTTGGACTCAATCCGGAACACGCCAACCGGTTTCCACATGAGTTTTCTGGGGGACAGCGTCAGCGGATCGGCATCGCTCGAGCTCTGGCCATGAATCCGGAGTTCATTGTTGCGGACGAACCCATCTCAGCTCTTGATGTCAGTATCCAGGCTCAGATTGTGAATATGCTCGAAGATCTGCAGCAGAACCTGGGACTGACATATCTGTTCATCGCCCATGACCTCGCGATGGTCAAGCATATCAGCGATCGCGTGGTCGTGCTGTACCTGGGCAAGATTGTCGAGGTGGATGAGAGCAAGGATATCTACAAACATCCGTTGCATCCGTATACGAAGGCTTTGCTCTCAGCGGTGCCCATTCCCGATCCGCGGGTTGAGATGCGGCGCCAGCGTATTGTGCTCAAGGGAGACCTTCCCAGTCCTATCAATCCACCGAGCGGGTGCCACTTCCGGACGCGGTGCCCCATTGCACAGCCGCTATGCGCTGAGCAGGAGCCTGAGCTGCGCGACATGGGGTCTGGTCACGTGGTCGCCTGTCACTTCGTGGACTAGCGGGCTTTCTGTCAAGTCTCATGGGGCCGGCCGAAAGGCCGGCCCCTGTCTGCTCCGGATCCAGTCAGGGCTCGCTGAGGTTGGAAAACCCGAGAATCTGCATATAACTCAAGAGAAGCGGTTTCTGACAACCCGCAAGCCACCTGCGCAGGTTGTTGACAGTAATCATGGAACGTGGGAGGAACAATGGAGGAATTTGAGAAGACCCTGAGCCGACAGCAGGCGGCCATCGAGGCCGAGCGTTGTCTCTATTGCTACGATGCGCCATGCCAGGAGAAGTGTCCAGCGCACGTTCCAGTGCCCGAGTTCATTCAGTCGATTCGCAGCGGGAACTTGCACGGTGCGCGGACCCTTCTGCAGAGTGCTCATCCATTCATCGAGACCTGTGGCCGCATTTGTCCCGAAGAAGCGTTTTGTCAGTCAGTCTGCACGCGGTCGAAGATAGACGCGCCCCTGTGCATCCGGGAGCTGCATCGATTCGTAACAGACTCGACCGACCCATCTGATCGCATGGAGCTGCCCGAAGCCACTCTGGGCAAGGTTGCCATCATCGGGGCTGGTCCTGCGGGACTTGCCTGCGCCCGCGAGCTCAGGGTCAGGGGATTTGCCTGTGACGTGTTCGAGGCTCGCCAGGTGGGTGGCGTGCCCAGTCAGGAAGTGTCCACGCATCGTTATCCGCGCGAGGTCGGCGAACGGGAAGTCCGCTTCCTGACGTCCGCATTCATCGCAAACGTCCGTACGGAGCGCGTGACAGACGTGAAACCTCTGGTTGCTGACTATGATGCCGTTTTTGTCGCAACGGGACTGCCCTGTGAGAGTGACATGAACGTTGAAGGCACTCAGCTGGCGGGCGTGCATCACGCCCGTGAACTCCTGCGCACGATGAAATCCGGCGCAATCAGCGGTGCAGGAAACCGCGTTGGGGTCATCGGCGGCGGGAATGTCGCAATCGAGGTAGCGTCCATGCTCCGTGAAGAAGATCCGACACGCGACGTTACGGTGGTCTACCGTCGTGGCATCAAGGAGCTGAAGGCGTTCAAGAGGGAGATCGAAGAAGCCACGGCGCTCGGCGTGACCTATCAGTTCCTGGCGATCCCCGACAAGGTTGTTGGCAACCGTCATGTTGAGGGTCTGCAGGTCACTCAGGCTCATCTGTGCGGAGAGGACGAGTCCGGCCGTTGCAGGTTTGAGCCCCTGCCAGGGTCGAGCTTCATCATACCACTTGACACGGTGGTCGTCGCTATCGGGCAGCGCGTCGATGAGGGCGTGTTCCCTGGCCTCGCTCGCAGCGACTCAGGACTCATCAGCGTAGGGGACAGCATGGAGACCAGCATGCCGGGCGTCTATGCCGGCGGCGATGCGGTTCATGGTGCCCAGACTGTTGTGGAGGCCGTGCGTGACGGCAAGAAAGCGGCGGGGGGAATTGCCGCGTTTGTGGCAGGAGGCGAGTGATGTATCGAGAACACGACCTTTCGTATGATTTCCTGGGCATACATCTCGAGAACCCCTTCATTCTGTCCGCGGCTCCGCCCACGGACGAGCTGGATATGGCTATCGATGGACTGAAGGCAGGATGGGCTGGAGTCGTCCTCAAGACGACGTCTGTCGAGAGCAACCCCGTCAACCTGAAATACCCTATGATGTCGTCGTTTGGCACGGCTGCGCACAAGCTGTGGGGACTGGGCAACATCGACCTCATCTCGCAGTATCACATCGATGAGATCTGTGAGCGAGTCACAACACTCAAACACTTGTTCCCGACCAAGATGATTGCTGCTTCCATCATGGGGTCAAAGAAGGAAGACTGGCAGTCTTTGGTGTGGCAGCTCAAGAAGGCCGGCGTCGACCTCATCGAGTGCAGTTTCAGCTGTCCGCAGGGCAGCATGGGTGAGGCCCCTGGTCGCATGCTGGCACAGAGCGTCGAGGCGACAGAGAAAGTAGCTCGCTGGGTCAAGGAAGCTGCCGGAGAGACACCCGTGCTCATCAAGATCACCCCTCAGGTCACGGATATTGTCGAGATCGCAAGGGCACTGAAGCGGGCCGGTGTCGATGGTGTCACGGCAAGCAACTCGGTGCCCGCACTGATCGGGGTCGACGTCGAGACGCTTGAACCACGCCCTTCTCTCTTTGGCGAGGGGGCATACTCAGGGATGACGGGCATGGCGATCAAGCCCCTCACTCTCCGCGCCATTGCAGAGATTGCCCGCAACGTAGACATCACCATCAGTGGAAACGGCGGTGCCTACTCCTGGAGCGATGCGGTGGAGCTGATGGCTGTCGGAGCTTCCAACGTGCAGTTTTGTACGCTCCCGATGCACTATGGGTTTGGCACGATACGAGATCTCAAGAGCGGTCTTGCAGACTTTCTGGACCGCAAGAGCTATGCATCGCCCCTGGACATTGTCGGCAAGGCGCTCAAGAGCATCAAGGGCCAGGAAGAGCTGGTCACGCCTCACTCTCATTCGGACATCGACGTTGAAACGTGCATCGGCTGTGGCAACTGTTTCCGAGCCTGCAGCGATGGAGCTCATAGAGCGATTCTGTGGGATGCCGAGAAGAGGAAGCCCTCCGTGGATGACGAGAAGTGCCCTGGGTGCGGCCAGTGCATGCAGGTATGCCCGGTAAACGCCATCCGGATGAAGGAGGAACTGGACGGCAAGGTCCACTACTTCGAATTCAAGGGTACTCGCTAGGCCTGATTCGAGCCCCTCCGTCCCCTGTGGCGCTTGCCGCAGGGGACATTCGCATGTGCCGCTGGTTGAGTGCTTTCGTGAACACCGTATACTTACAAAGAGTGTTTGCCACGTTCATTTGCCAGCCGAAATCTTGAGGAGGTAGTATGAGCAATGATGAACGGTTCTCGACCTTGCGGTCGAAAAGAGAGCAGATCATCGCGGGTGGAGGCCCCGCTCGTGTCAAGAAACAGCACGAAGCCGGTAAGTTGACTGCACGCGAGCGCATCGAGCTCCTGCTGGACCCAGGGTCATTCCAGGAAGAGAACGTCTTCGTGAGCCACCGGAATACCGGGTTCGGACTGGACAAGCAGGAGTTGCCCGGCGATGGTGTGGTCACTGGTCACGGATACGTCGATGGTCGCCTCATCTTCGTCTACTCTCAGGATTTTACTGTCGCTGGGGGCTCACTCGGCGAGATGCACGCGGCCAAGATTGCTCATGTTCAGGACCTTGCTTTGAAATTTGGAGCCCCCATTGTCAGCATCAGTGACTCCGGTGGAGCTCGGATCCAGGAGGGAATTGACTCGCTGAAGGGCTACGCCAGCATCTTCTACCGAAACACGATCAGCTCGGGAGTCATTCCCCAGATTTCCATGATCGCGGGCCCCTGTGCCGGTGGCGCAGTGTATTCACCAGGTATCATGGATTTTGTCGTCATGACCGACCAGGCTCGCATGTTCATCACCGGCCCCAAGGTCATCCAGAGTGTCACGGGCGAAGAAGTCACAGACGAGGAGCTTGGGGGTCTGACGGTACACGCGGAGAAGAGCGGCAACGTTCACCTGGCGGCAGCCAATGATCAGGAAGCCATCCAGCAGATCCGCGAGCTCCTGTCCTATCTGCCTGCGAACAACAGCGAAGACGCTCCTGTGGCACAGAGCGACGACCCCGTCGATCGAAGCACCGCCGAAATCGGCGACATCATCCCTGTGGAAGCGAACAAGCCGTACGACGTGCGCAAGGTCATAGGGAGTCTGGCAGACCAAGGCAAGTTCTTCGAGATAGCTGAGGGTTTCGCAAAGTCGATCTGCGTAGGCTTCGCGCACATGGGCGGGCAAGTCGTGGGAGTGGTTGCCAATCAGTCCAGGTCGATGGCAGGAGTCTTGAACATCGACAGTTCGGATAAGGCGGCCCGCTTCGTCCGGTTCTGCGATGCATTCAACATTCCGCTGCTCACCCTGGTGGATGTCGGCGGATACCTTCCGGGCGTCGATCAGGAGTACGGGGGTATTATCCGGCACGGAGCCAAGCTTCTCTACGCCTTCTCGGAGTGCACCGTGCCCAAGGTAACGGTGATCCTGCGCAAGGCATATGGTGGAGCGTACATTGCGATGTCGTGCCGGGACCTCGGCGCAGATTTCGTGTTTGCCCTTCCCTCTGCCGAGATCGCCGTCATGGGCGCAGATGGCGCTGCCCAGATCATTTTCTCGAAGGAGATCCGCGAGGCAGCAGATGCGGACGCCACTCGTCAAGAGCTCATTGCCGACTACAAGGATAAGCTCTACAACCCCTATGTGGCCGGAGAGCGCGGTCTCGTCGACGACATTCTGGAACCGTCCCAACTGAGAAGCCGCGTCATCCGATCGTTCAGAGCTGCAGCGAACAAGCGCGAGGAACGACCGACGCGCAAGCACGGGAACATCCCGCTGTAGGAAGGACAGCTATGATTCGTATGGATGTGCACGGGCAGGACGTGACCGATGAGGAGTTGGCTGTCGTTGCAGGAGCAGCATTGGCTGCGGCCGAAGAAAACGAAAGCCCTGCCTTTCTGGCCGATTTGTCCGCACTTGACGACGCCTCTGCAGCGGCAGTCATGGCCGCTCTGGCTGCTGCCGGAGTGTCGTTCCAGCAGCCAGAACCGCCGTTGCCCCCTGCTAACGCGGCATGGAGACGACCACCGCATGAACAATCAGTCAGGCCGCGCTGGCGCTGACGGGAGGATAGACAATGAAAAAGTACAGGATCACCGTTAACGGTAAGACGTTTGACGTCGACGTGGAAGAGGTAGGCGCGCAGAAATCCGGATATTCGCCAGTGTCAGCTCCGGCGGCCGTTGCCCCTGCGCCTGTTCCTGCACCAAAGGCAGTGGCTGCTCAGGCACCTGCCGCGAGCCCGGCGACCCCAAGAACCGCTGCTCCGGGAGGTGGCGCGACAGCCATGAAGTCACCGCTGCCTGGCAAGATCCTGAAGGTCATGGCGACGCCTGGAAGCTCATGGAAGAAGGGCGACACCCTCCTGGTCATTGAGGCCATGAAGATGGAGAACGAGATTCTCGCTCCGCGCGACTGCACGGTCGAGGAAGTAGCCGTCGAGGCCAACCAGACTGTCAAGACTGGGGATCTTCTGCTCAAGCTTGCCTGAAAGGCAGTAGCCTTGTCAGGTAGGACACTCCTCGGAGACATCGGTACACGAGGAGTGTCCGGCATTGTTGGAGAAGTTGTCCAGTCTTGTACAATGACTACAGGAAGCACACTTCGAGGAAAAGCGGGGTAGCGTATGTCAGAGTTGCTGCGTGGTATTGTGGGCATGGCAGACTGGCGCGTATGGGCGATGTTCGGCGTCGGTCTTGCGCTTATTTGGCTCGCAGTGAAGAAGGAGTATGAGCCGAATCTCCTTCTGCCCATGGGCTTTGGTTGCCTGCTGGCCAACATCCCGTTTTCGTCGGCGGTCGGCGGTGGCTTCCTGGACGTCTTGTTCAAGGGTGGTATCACGAATGAGCTTTTCCCCATCCTCATCTTCATCGGCGTGGGAGCCATGATCGATTTCGGTCCACTCCTGCAGGATCCCGAGATGTTGTTCTTTGGGGCGGCAGCGCAATTCGGAATCTTCTTTACCATGATGCTGGCTCTGCTGGTCGGACGCATCCCCGGCGTCATGGGCATTCCAGGTCTCAGAGAGGCTGCTGCAATCGGAATCATCGGGGCAGCCGACGGACCGACGGCGATCTATGTCGCTACGCGGTTTGCTCCGGCCTTGCTGGCCCCGATCACCGTGGCCGCCTATTCGTACATGTCGCTTGTCCCAATCATTCAACCACCGGTCATTCGGGCGCTCACGACCCGCGAAGAGCGCATGATTCGCATGGAGAACCCTGAACACGAGGTCTCGAAGACGGTGAAAGTCATCTTTCCCATTGCTGTCACGCTCATCGCCGGCATCATAGCGCCCATGTCCGTGGCGCTGATCGGCAGCCTCATGTTTGGCAACCTGCTGCGCGAATCCGGCGTAACGGAGCGTCTCTCCAAAACTGCTCAGAACGAGCTTTCCAGCTTGGTGACCATCTTGCTGGGCATCACGATAGGGTCCTCTATGGGAGGGAAGCAATTCCTGAATCCGACGACGCTCCTCATCATCGCGATGGGTCTCATTGCCTTTGTGTTCGACACCGCGGGTGGAGTCCTCTTCGCGAAGTTAATCAACCTGTTCCGGAAACGAAAGATCAACCCGATGATCGGCGCGTGCGGCATATCGGCGTTCCCGATGTCTGCCCGCGTCATCCAGAAGATGGCGCAACAGGAGGATGGCAGCAATTTTATCATCATGCATGCTGTTGGCGCCAATGTGGCAGGGCAGATCGCCTCCATCATCGCAGGAGGCCTGATCCTGGCCCTGGTGCGGTAGGAGGTGGCTGTGGATCCTGTTGTTGCCGAAGGTCTCCGCATCAGCGGACTGAGCTATGTCCTCATCTTTGTCGTGCTGGGGATCTTCTACGGTCTCATCAAGCTTCTGTTGAAGATGTTCCCTCGAAGGGACGATTCGGCGTAACCGGTAACACGAGTTTCCGCCCGTAACGGACTCGTGAAGGAGGCTGGAGTGAAGAAGCTTCGGATGATTCTTGCCTTGACCATGGCAGTGACGATGGCAGTGTCCGGTTGTGGTCCGCGTAGCGTGGTACGGCCCACGATCATCTCGGGGACGATCAAGCCGGTAGCCCTGATCGCTCAGGCTATCGCTGGCACCGCGTTGCAGGTTCAGGTTCTTGCCGGAGACGACGGAGCACCTCTCCAGAATGCGCAGGAACTTGCCTCCGCGAGTGCTGTCGTTTTTCAGACCGGAACCTCTATCGATACATGGTCCAGCGAGATGGTTCAGGAGAGCGTGCGCTTGGTTAGTCTCTCTGCCGCATTGGACAAGGGCACGTCGGACGGTTCATGGTTGTCTTTTCGGGATTCCGCAGACATGGCTCGCCTGATGCGCGATACGCTGGATGCCCTGTATCCGGAGCTGAAGGAGCAGTTCGACTCGCGATATGCAGTGTTTATGGACCAGTGCAGCCAGGCGGATGGTCGACTGAAACGGCTGGTCTGGAGTGCTGGTACCAGGGCGTTCCTCGCAGGGGACACAACGTGGTCAAGAGCAGCCGGGGACTTCGGGCTGCGGGTTGTGGTTCAGCCAGGCCTGAAGGGCCTGGACCTCTCGGGAGCAGAGGCGGCCTCGAGAGTTGCCGAATGGGGGTCCGGAGAGAAGACCTGGGTCGTCGTCGTGAATGTCACCCCTGGAGGCAGTACCGGAGTCAGCCGGCAGTCAAACGGCATCGTTGCCTGCAGTCTGGACGCTCTCGGCGCAACTGCTGAAGGTGCCTTCGTGCCTTGGCTCGAACATCAGCTGACGCTCCTCGGGTCGGCGATCGGGAAGTAGGCACGCGCAGGCCACGAGGCACGAGCTCGACACCTCTCGGAAGGGCTGGGAGTACTGTTCTGGACTGTGACGGTTTCTCGATATTCCTTTTGCTTTTTGCCCCCACGCATTCTATACTGTTGACCTGGGAAGGGCTGGGGGTCGTCGCTTGACACCATGTGCTTCTGGTTGTGTCGTTCCTGCATGGTTGCCTCCAGGAGGGGCTCTGCACGTCTTGCAGGGCATTCTGGCTGAATGTATGCCATGGAACCACGAATCTGCGGTCGAGGTCTGGAAAGAGGAGGAAACATGAAGGAAGTCTACGAAGTCAGAATGCATGGCAGAGCAGGCCAGGGAGCCAAGTCGGGGTCCCAGTTGCTGGCCGAGGCAGCGTTCAGTGAGGGCAAGTACATCCAGTCTTTCCCCGAGTATGGGTCTGAGCGTCGTGGGGCTCCGACGGTCTCGTACACGAAGATCGCCGAAAAGGTGCTCAGGAGCCATGAGCCGATTGTCACCCCCGATGTCGTCATGGTGCTCGATTTTGGCATCATGCGCTCCATTGCGGTGGCAGCGGGGTTGCCTGACACCGGCATCCTCATCGTCAACACCAAAGTCTGTTCCGCTGAGATTAAGAAGTTGGCGCAGTTCAACGGCACCCTGTACGGTGTCGACGCTACTGGCATCTCGCTGGAGTTGCTGGGCATGGACACACCCAACGTGCCAATGCTTGGGGCACTCGTGAAGTTGACCGGCATCGTCAAGATGGAGTCGCTGGAGAATGTCTTGCGCGAGCACTTCCTGCCAAAGATAGGCGAAGAGAAGGTACAGAAGAATATCAGCATGCTCCGAAAGGGCTATGAGGAGGTGTTCAAATGAGCGAAAGAAAGGCATGGCAGGAACTTGGACTTGGCGTGGAGCTGCCGGCAGCTACATCGCTTGGCTACAAGACCGGTGGCTGGCGTGTTCTGCGTCCTGTCTGGAACGCTTCCGAATGTACTCATTGCATGATTTGTGTGGGCTACTGTCCCGATATGGCTATTCCCGTCAGACAGACGGATGAGGGCGTGCCTGGCAAGGGTGGGCGGGTCTTCAAGGGAGTGGTGCGCCTGGACAGCAACCTTGATTACTGCAAGGGATGCGGTATCTGCGCCCATGAGTGTCCGACCAAGTGCATCAGCATGATTCGCGAAGAAGAGGCGGAGCAAGCCGCCTGCAAGCTGTAGGGAGGAGATGTCATGAGAGTGAAGAAAGCGATTACGGGAGCACAGGCAGCTGCTGAAGCGATGCGCCAGATCAACCCCGACGTCGTCGTCGCCTACCCGATTACGCCTCAGACGCCGATCGTGGAGCAGTTTGCAGAGTATGTCGCAGACGGAATTGTCGATACAGAGATGGTGCCCGTTGAGTCAGAGCATTCAGCTATGTCAGCAACTGTCGGGGCAGAGGCAGCGGGAGCCCGTGCCATGTCGGCGACCTCGTCCCAGGGGCTTGCCCTGATGTGGGAGATCGTTGCCGCGACACCAGGCCTCCGGCTGCCCATTGTCATGTCGCTGGTCAACCGGGCGCTATCCGCCCCGATCAATATCCACTGTGATCATTCGGATGTCATGGGGGTGACCACTGTCGGCTGGATTCAGATCTTCAGTGAGAATGCGCAGGAAGTCTACGAGAACTTGCTGCTCGCCATCCGTGTCGCCGAAGACCCGAGGGTGCAACTGCCGGCCATGGTCAACCAGGATGGGTTCATCACCAGCCATGCGGTGGAGCCAGTCGAGATCTTCGATGATGCTCTGGTACGGAAGTTTGTCGGCGTGCGGTCGCTGGACCGTGCTCTGCTGGATGTCGAGCATCCGAAGAGCGTCGGACCGTTGGTCCTGCCGGACTACTATTTTGAGTTCAAGCGCGCTCAGGAAGAGGCAATGAGCAAGGTATTCGAAGTCTATCGTGAGGTCGGCACCGAGCTCTCAGCGATCACCGGCAAACAGTACCCATTCTTCGAGACCTATCGTACCGACGATGCGGAAGCTGTGGTCGTCGTTCTCAATTCGGCTGCAGGCACTGCGAAGGCTGCCGTCGACGCCATGCGTGCCCAGGGCAAGAAGGTCGGGATGCTCAAGCCGATTCTCTTCCGGCCGTTCCCGTACGCTGAGATCCGCGACGCTCTGAAGGATGCTCCCGTCATCGGTGTTCTCGATCGATCGATGGATTTCGGCGCCTATGCTCCGGTCTACACCGAGTTTCGCAATGCGCTGTGGGAACTGGACAAGCGACCGGCAATGCAGAGCTACATCTATGGGTTGGGTGGTCGCGACATCATGACCACGGAAATCGAGGCCGTTTTCGAGGAACTGCTGTCCGGCAAAGTCGACCCGGAGCATCAGCGGTACATCGGACTGAGGGGGTAGCAGACATGCCTACGCTGCAAGAAATCGCTTTGAAGACGAGTGGTGCTGATGCCCGAATCGTGTCCGGCCATCGGATGTGTTCCGGTTGCAGCATTGGACCTCTCATCAAGACTGTTCTCGCTGCCTCCGACAAGCCAGTCATCGTACTCAGTGCGACAGGCTGTCTTGAGGTTGTAACGACGATCTATCCGTTTACGGCTTGGAATACACCATGGATGCATGTGACATTTGAGAACGCAGCTTCGGTTGCCGCAGGTGTTGAAGCCGCGTACAAGGCTCTGAAACGTCGCGGCAGGATCGAGGGTGATGTCAACATCCTTGCGGTTGGCGGCGATGGCGGTACGTACGACATCGGATTCCAGGCCCTGTCTGGAGCGCTTGAGCGCAGACACAAGTTCATGTACCTTGTCTACGATAATGAGGGCTACATGAACACCGGCAACCAGCGCAGCGGTGCGACCCCGTTCGGTGCCAGCACGACCACCGTTCCGGCGGGGAAGGTCAGCTTCGGCAAGCCACAGTGGCGAAAGAACCTCGTGGAGATTGTTGCGGCCCACCGTATTCCATACGTCGGCCAGGCAGCAGTTCACAATACGCTGGACCTGTACAAGAAGGCGCAGAAGGGTTTCAATGCTGATGGTCCGACGGTTCTTGCGGTGCTGCAGCCCTGCACGACCAACTGGTCCTTTGATCCCGCACTTACCATGCTGTACTCCAAGCTGGCCGTCGAGACCAACTTCTGGCCACTGTACGAGGTCGAGAACGGTGTCGTGCATATCAACACCAAGCCCTCCAACCGCAAACCGATTGAGGACTTCCTCAAGGGTCAGACGCGGTTCAGACATCTGTTCAAGCCCGGGAACGAACACGTCATCGCTGAGATGCAGACCATGATCGACGATGAGTGGGCCCGTCTGCTCAAGATCGAGGAGTCCGGCATTCAGTTCTAACCGCCTGAGTCTCGCGTTGTATTCGTCAGCCCACCGGCTACAATGGCGGTGGGCTGATTGCGTCAGAGGAGCAACTCAATGACAACGAAGACCGTGTTCTACTCTATTGCGGGGCGTTCTCGAATGGTGGCTGAAGGCGCGGCGGCGGCACTGGATGCTCCGCTCTTTGGCCTGACCGATCGCTTCACCGCTCACCCTGCTGGATGGAAGCGTGCAGCGAGGCGAGCAGTCCGAGGCTTTGACCTGGGAGTACTGAACACCCCTGGCGTGTCATTCGACCAAGGGGACCGGCTTGTTCTCGTTTTTCCCTACTGGAACGGGGCCGTTGTGCCTGCGGTATCAGGATTTGTCCGCTCAGTCGAGCTAACTGGCGTCACCGTATTTCTGGTGATCACACGTCGTTTGAGCGGTGGCGACGAGCTGATATCCCAGCTCGAGGATGACGTTGTCAGGCAGGGAGGAACGATTGGCGGGATCTTCAGCCTTCGCACCCTGTGGCGGGCGCCGCAGCATCTTCGGTCGCTGGGAAGCCGTGTCGGACAGCGCATTGCGCGGGAAGCGCAAGGAGCGCCGTTCAGTCTCCAGGAGCTGCTGGAGGATGCCATCGAGGATGAGGTCGAAGCACGCGCTCGTTACCTGCAGCTTATCGAGATGACCCCCGACAGGCGCCTGAAAGCAACGTTCAGCTCGCTCGCGGCCGGCGAAGCCGCCCATGCTCAGCAACTACAGCAGTTGCACCGTGCATATGCGGGCGTTGTCTATGAGCCGAACAGGGAAGCCATCGCTCCTCTGAAGCCAGAGCAGGCTCTCGTTTATAGTGCTCTGCTCCAGGGACTCAGCGTTGCCGTAGAAGCCGAACGCAAGGCCTTCATGGGATACCAGGCGATCGCTGCCCGCTACCCCAGTCAGCCCGATGTTGTTCGCCACATGCTGACGCTGTCTCGCTCTGACCTCCGGCATTACAGAGATGTGAAAGGCATGTACAACGTGCTGAGCCGCCATCACTCCACGCGTTGACCTGTACTCACCGCTTTTTGCGTGTTGACTTTGCCCTGTTTGTGATACGCTGAAAGGAGCAACCATGCATTCGAGGCTGTTCTTCCACAGCAGGAAAAGGAGGTAGACAATGATTTATCTTGACAACTTCCGCAGTACGATGGTCGCGCCTGAGGTCTGGGAGGCGATGCGTACCGCTGCTATCGATAGATACGCGGTACCGGCAGCGTTCACGCAATGCGGCACTGGCGCCGCAGAACTCATAGAGAGAGCACAGAACCGGCTTGCAGCCGCTATTGGAGCGTCGCAGAACGAGGTCGTGTTTACGGGGAGCGCTACTGAGGCCATTAACATAGCTCTGTTGGGCTCGACGCGGGCACAGGCCATCGACAAACCGGAGATTGTGACCAGCGAGATCGAGTACCCGGCTACGCTTGCGGTGTACAAGGCGTTGGAGAAGGAAGGCTACACGGCTCACTACATCAAGGTCGACGGTGAGGGACGGTACGATGTCGATCAGCTTTCCTCTGTGCTGAACGAGCACACGGCGATGGTCAGCCTGATGGGCGTCAACCACATGATTGGCACGATCGAACCCTTGGCCAAGGCAGGGAACATCATTGCCGAGGCTTCAAAACACATTGGCCGCAAGATTCCATATCATGTGGATTTTGCCAGTGCACTGCAGACGCAGCGACTGGATGTCGATGAGGTGAAGGCAGATCTGGTGAGCTTTTCAAGCAACAAGATCCATGGTCCCAAGGGTGTCGGCGCTCTCTACGTTCGAAAAGGCACAAGAATACATCCTATCACCTTTGGCTCGGAGTCGTATTCTCCGCTTGTGCCGGGAACGCCCAACACGATGGGCATTGCAGGATTCGACAAGGCCATTGAATTACTGTACGCGACCTTCGACAAGGATGTTGAGCGCATGCGGAGCCTTATCAACCGTCTCGCAGCTGGCATCCGGGAGCGCATTCCGCATATTCTGCTCAACGGGCCGGAAGGCGCTGAGAGGGCGGCGTCGCATCTGTGTTATAGCTTCCTGTTCATCGAGGGGGAAGCGATCATGATGTTCCTCGATATGGACGAGATCGTGGTCGATACGGGTTCGGCCTGTGCGGCGGCGACGCTGAAACCGAACTACATTCTCATAGCGATCGGGCGCAATCACGAACAGGCGCATGGCTCGATCCGCTTCACGCTGTCTCGCTACAGCACTGAGGCTGACGTTGATGCTACCCTGGCAAAGCTCGTTCCAATCGTGGAACGCTTGCGCGCTCAGAGTACGATCAGGCCGCCTGCGCAATAAGGAGGTTACAATGGCAATCAAGTACACTGCGAAAGTCATCGAGCACTTCAAGAGCCCACACAACATCGGCGTGATCGAGAACGCCGACGCCTGTGCTACTGAAGGGTCGCCCGCGTGCGGCGACGAGATCACGGTCTACCTCAAGATTGACAAGGCAACCGACCGTATCGAGGACGTGAAATTCCAGTCCTACGGGTGTGCCTCCAACATAGCCACAGGTTCCATCATCACCGACTTGGCCAAGGGCAAGACGATCGATGATGCTGAGGCGATCACATGGAAACAGGCTGCCGACGAGCTGGGGGGCCTCCCCCCTGTCAAGATGCACTGCTCGGTTCTCGCTGTCGACGGACTCCGGTCGGCCATTCGCAAGTACAAGAAAGAAGTGAAGGGTATCGACTATGATTCCACACTTGACGTCAAGACCGTGACCGAGGAGCTGAAGCATGTGCTGTGGCCGCCAGTCGGGGTCGATATCATCACGCTCAAGATGGTCAAGTACATCGGCATTGACCAGGGTGCGGTCAGGGTCGAAGTCAGCATTGGCTCTGACGACAAGTTTCTTGACCCGACGATTGACGAGATCGTCGAACACGTCAGCAAGATCCGGGGGGTCAAGTCGGTCAACGTCGAGAACGTTTGAACAGTCTGTGTATCACGGAGGACTCAATTCGCCTGGAGGGAACAACAATGATCGATTTTCGTTCTGATACCGTTACGAAGCCTACACAGGCCATGCGCGACGCGATGGCGACGGCCGAGGTTGGCGACGACGTCTACCGCGAGGATCCCACGGTCGTCCGACTCGAAGACCTGGGCGCAAAGATGCTGGGCAAGGAGGCTGGGCTGTTCGTGGTGTCCGGCACGATGGGCAATCAGGTCGCCATCATGACGCACACACAACGTGGGGATGAGCTTATTACGGAAGCTGAGAGCCACATCTTCTACTATGAGGTTGGCGACATTGCGATGCTGTCGGGCGTGCAGGCACGACAGGTTCCAGGCAAGCGGGGCGTCATGGACCCGGATGATGTCAAGCATGCAATCCGCGACTCCGGCAACATTCATTTCCCACGTACGTCCCTTATTGCCATCGAAAACACTCACAATCGAGGTGGGGGCAAGGTATGGCCTATCGAGTATGTGCGCGAGATTGCGGCAGCGGCGCGTGAGCGCGGCATTGCCGTGCACATGGATGGCGCTCGGATCTTCAATGCGTCGATCGCCTCCGGCATCACGCCGGATGTGTGGTCGTCCTACGCCGATTCTGTCATGTTCTGTCTTTCTAAGGGCCTGTGTGCTCCTGTCGGATCGTTGCTTGTAGGGTCAAGAGACTATATTGAACGGGCGCGCAAGAACCGCAAGCGCTTGGGAGGCGGACTTCGTCAGGTCGGCATTCTGGCTGCTGCAGGTATTGTGGCGCTTGAGACGATGGTGGACAGACTGGCGGAGGACCATGCCAATGCGAAACTGCTCGCAGGCGAACTCGCCGGTATCGGGTATGGAACTGACCCGTCTGAAGCCGAAACCAACATGGCTATGGTCAACGTCAGTGCAAGTGGCCAAGATGCGGCGTCATTCGTGGCCGCGGTCAAGGGAAAGGGAATTCTATGCAATGCCGTCACACCGACTACTGTTCGACTGGTCACGCACCACGATGTGACAACCGATCAGTGTCGCGAGACCGTCGAGGTTTTCAGATCATTGTTGCACGCCTAGGCAACTATCCACGTCAAGGGGGAAACAGTGTTGGAACCCAAGCATGTCGAAGGAGTGCACAATAAGCACAAAGTCTTCCTCTATACGCTGACGACCTGCGGCTGGTGTCGCAAGACCAAGGCGTTGCTTCAGGAGCTGAGTGTAGGCTACGACTATGTCGATGTCGACGACCAGGAGGGCGGCAACAAAGAACTGGCCAAGCAGGGGGTCCTCAAGTGGAACCCAGCGTGCTCGTTTCCGACCATCGTGCTGGATGACAAGGATTGTGTCGTAGGTTTCCAGGAAGACAAGATTCGGGAGCTCGCGGCTGAATGAGCAGGATAGCGGACGAACGTGTCGCCGAGGTCTGGGAGAGGCTTGTCCTGGAGGCGCGGGAGGCAGGATACTCTATCAATCCTGACGACGCCTTTGCCAGGGATCTGGTCCGGGGCCTGCTGGAGAACGAGGCGCGCTACGGATATCGCGCCTGTCCCTGCCGTCTGGCATCAGGAGTACAAACGCGAGATATTGACCTCGTCTGTCCGTGTGACTACCGAGACGCCGATCTCGACGAATACGGTGCCTGCTACTGCGCACTGTATGTCTCGCCCGAGGTCAATCGTGGCGAGAAGACTGCCGCATCCATCCCGGACCGGCGTCCGGTCGGCGGGCTAACTGCAGACGCGAAGGAGATGGAACAGGTGCATGTGGCCGGGCTCGCCTTTCCAGTCTGGCGCTGCAAGGTCTGCGGATACCTGTGCGCAAGGCCGCAGCCTCCGTTGGTCTGTCCGGTCTGCAAGGCTGGCAAGGAGCGTTTCGAGCGCTTCATGTAGCAAGACAATATCATTGCGCCAAGAGCCGCCTTTTCCCGAAACGGGACTGGGCGGCTTGTGTTGTCCCTGAGGTCCGGATGACTTGCTGCTCATGCGAGCTCGTCATGAGCCGTGCGGGACGGGGGCCATCGCTGCGGCCCGTCATGACTGGATGGGGCGATAGCCAGTGCGTGAACACGGCCATCATCTGCCGTCGGCAGCAGGTAGCAGAGCGTGGCACACAACCACTTGACAAGAGAAATCCATTCTGGTATAGTCTCAACGTCGCGCCTTGAGGGTGCGTATGGACATTCGTGTATGTGGAGGTACGGCAATGGCAGACAACAGGATTTGCACCAACTGATGACAGGGGCGCTGTTGATTGGACAAGCTGCAGCCAGGAGTTTGCCACAGTAAACGCAGGACCGTCAATTCCTCAGTCACTGACTCTCACAGAGTCCGTCAGTAATCTCCCCTGTCATACAGTTCGCTTTTCCCCACACTTGTTCTGGAGGTAGCACTGTATGCATACAGCTATTCAAGTAGAGAACCTCACTCGTGTCTTCAACCAGAGAGGCAAGGCTCCTTTCCACGCGTTGCGGGGCGTCAGCTTCGATGTCTCGTATGGCGAGATCTTTGGCCTTCTGGGCCCGAACGGCGCCGGCAAGACCACGACCATCAAGATCATGTCGACGTTGTTGCTCCCGACGTCCGGGCGCGTCACTGTGGTGGGGTTTGACGTTGAGCGGGACTACGCTCGTGTACGTCCTTTCATAAGCCTGATTTCGGGGGGCGAGACCTCTGGATACGGCATACTCAGGATCGAGGAGCAACTCTGGATGTTCAGCCAGTTCTATGGCATGGAGACGCCAGTCGCCCGCAGCAGAATCGAGCACTACCTTCGCATGGTAGGAATGTGGGACGACAGACGTCAGCAGATGAACCGTTTGTCCACAGGCATGCGGCAGAAGGTGAATCTTGTGCGCGGTCTTGTCACGGACCCGAAGGTGCTGTTTCTTGACGAACCAACGCTGGGAGTTGATGTGGAGGCAAGCGTCGTCATCCGCGGTATTATCCGAGACTGGGTGATCGAGAAGCAGGAACGCTCGGTCATTCTCACGACGCACTACATGGCAGAAGCGGACGAACTGTGTTCGCGCGTAGCCATCATCAACCGCGGCCTCATTCTTGCCAATGCGGCCCCGTCCCGCCTCAAGCAGGACCTGGACAGCAGGGCGCACTACGAGATCACGGTGGATCGGATCAATCAGGAGCAGGTGGAGGGCATTGCGGCAGAGATGGGACAAGGAAATGACTTCTCCCTGAGCTCTGACAAGGTAACCAACAATCCCATGCTGGTCGCGCATTTGACCAGCGAAGGCGGTATTTCGCGCTTGATCGCTTTGCTGACCGAGCAATCTGTCTCTGTTGAGTATATGCGCAAGCTGGAACCGACGCTGGAAGACGTTTTCCTCAAGATGGTCGGCAGGAGGTTCGAAGATGAAGAAGCAGCTTCTCCTGTTTCTTAGGACGCTCAACGCGCGCGCCTACGTGCGCATTTTTGGACAGATGCGCGAGGCAACCTGGGTCGTCGCAAGCGTCCTGGGCGGTTTCTTCACGATGGCGACCTACATCTACCTCTACCGGACGCTTGGCACCGGTTCTGAGTTCAGCGGACTGGTGGTGCTGGGCGGGTTCATGACTCCCTTCTTCCTGAACGTTCTGTGGGGTGTTGCGACGCAGTTGTACTGGGAGAAGGAAATGGGGAACCTGGAGCTGATGCTTGTGAGCCCTGCTCCACTGTCCGCCTTCCTCGTCGGTCTGTCTGTCGGCGGCGCCATGCATACGATGCTGCGTTCTCTGGCGGTGCTGTTCTTTGGCATCGCAGTGTTCAAGGTGGAGTTCACAGTTCTGCACCTGCCCCTGGCACTGCTTGTCTTCCTCGTGACCCTGTTTTCGATGTATGGGCTGGGCATTGTGTTCTCGTCGCTGTTTCTCTACCACGGGCGCGACGCATGGCGGACTGCCGATCTCGTCATGGAACCGACGAACGTTCTGTCGGGATCCTACTTCCCCGCCAGATTTCTGGGATTGGGCCTGCTCGGTATCGCAGCGCTCATCCCGACGACACTTGGGCTCGACGCACTGAGGCAGCTTCTGGTCCCTTCATTCACAGCGAAGGTGCTGGACTGGCGATGGGAGTCACTCATCCTCATCGGGCTGGGTCTTGTGTTTGCGTTCATCGCATCGTGGGCACTGCGGTCTGTCGAGTACAAGGCCAGGCGCGATGCTCGCCTGACGCTCAGGTGGCAGTGATGAAGGGTTTCCTTGCTTCCATGTATGTCGGTTTGCAGATCGAGAGCAACTGGACGAAGAAGTGGGTGTGGCTGCTCTACCTTGCCGCATATCCAATCGGCAGCTTTCTTGCTGTCATCATCCTCTACGGTGTCTTCGGCCAGAAGACGGGGCTGCTTCCGTACGCACTGTACGGGACCATCTTCTACTACTCACTGAGCATGGTGTTCTTCGATATGGCGTTCAGTGTCCACGATGACCGAGAACACTATCAGACGCTGAAGTACATCTTCCTGTCGAGCACGTCGTACCGGACGTACCTGTGCGGTCGCGCCGCAACACGGTATCTGATCGCGCTCGCAGGAATCGCCATCAATCTGTGCTGGCTCGTTCCCGTGCTGCGTCTGCCGTTCCATCCCAACTGGGGATACCTGATAGCAGGCGCTGTCCTCGGGTATCTTGTGGCTGCCGGCCTGGGGTTGGCCATGGCTTCTGTGTTCCTCCTGACGATCAAGCTGGATGTCGACGTTGTCGACGCGCTCTTTGGGGGAATGTTCGTATTGAGCGGGGCATTGTTTCCTCCAACTGCTTTTCCAGTGGTGTTTGCAAGGATCGCAGAGTTTGTTCCCATGAGTCCGTTCATCGAACTCATGCGCCGGGCCATCTCGGGGAAGGTCCTTACCAGTTTTCTCTCCGACCTGTCGACGTTCCAGTTGCTGGGAAGAGTAGCCCTGTCGGCAGCAGTTCTGTTTGCGCTCGGGTCGGTTCTGGTCTCTTTCGGCAGTCGCCAGGCTCAGCAAAAGGGCTACATCGATGTGACCACGGCATTCTAGACCAAGAGGCAGCTTGGAAGCTCACGTCCGCCGTACCCGGAAAGGGTACGGCGGACGTGCACGTAGGGGAGGCTTCGATGGAGGTGTCAGGGTTTCTGGTCTCCTGGACGGAAGTCGGGTGCCCCTCCGAACCATTTGGCGTAGATGGTGTCGTACGTGCCATCGTTGGCCAGGTCCTGCAGGGCCTTGTCGACAGCGGCCTTCAGTTGCTTGTCTTCAAGGTGCATGGCGATGCCGTAGTACTGGGTGAGGTCAAGATCTTTCACCTTGAGCGTACGGATGACAGTGAGGGTTGGCGAGTCCTTCGCATAGAAGGCGCTGACTGGGAAGTCGTTGACGACAGCGTCGATACGCCCCAGTTTCAAATCGGCCATCGCCAGCTGGATATCAGGGTAGGACCGAACATCGGTCACACCGTCGATCATGCGTGCGCTCTGTTCGCCCGTGGTTCCGACCTGAGCGCCGACCCTCAGTCCTGCGAGGTCTGAAGGTCCTGCTATGGTATGGAGAGTCTTGTCGAATACGATGCCCATGTCCGCCCGGTAGTAGGGAATGGAGAAACTGACTTCCTTCTCGCGTTCGGGGGTGATCGTCATGGACGAAATGAGAACCTCGAACTTTCGCGTCTGAAGGGCAGGGATGATACCATCCCAGGCGGTGGTCACGATGTCCGACTTCAGCCCAAGCTTCTGGGCGACGGCGGCAATGAGTTCGATATCGAAGCCCGTCGGCTTATTGTTGCTGTCCGCGAATTCGAAGGGAGCGTAGGTTGTGTCGTTGCCGGCAGTCAGGGCGCCATCCTGCTTGACGCGGTCGAGGTCGGATAACGTGGCTGCAGGGCGGCAGCCTGAAAGGACCAGAAGACCTAGAACGAGTGCGACAGTGAAGACTGCACCCCACCGTGATGTACGAGTTCTGCTCATGTCTGACTCTCCTTGTTGTCAGGGTATGAAAAGACGGCACGACATACGTCGGGTCGTTACCAAGGGGCTGGTCGGCTGATTGGCCTGTAGCGTTGGTTGGGTGAAGTATAGGGATGGGTCAGAAAATGCAAGGAGAAACGTGCATAGAAGATGAAGAGAATGGGGAGACCGGGGTGCCGACCGGTCCGATTCCAGGGTTATCTGTGTTCGGACTTCGCCCTGGACATCACTCCCAGTCTGATGTAGTCGTCGGCCCGGCGATGGAGTTCCTGTATCTCCTCGTCTGAAAGAGATCGCACAGCGCGTGCGGGGACACCCATCGAGAGTGACCGGGCAGGCACGGCCCTGTTCTCAGGAACAAGCGCCGCGGCTGCTACCACTGCCTCGTCACCGACAATGGCTCCGGTGAGGACCGTGGCATGCATGCCCACCATGGCATGGTGGCCGATTGTACAGCCATGCAAGACGGCGCTGTGGCCTACGGTGGCGCCCTCGCCGACAATGAGAGGGACATCGATATCTACATGCCCCACCACGTTGTCCTGGACGTTGGCGTTGCGGTGCACGACGATAGGCGCAATGTCACCACGGAGGACCACTCCGTACCAGATGCTGGCGCCCTCCTCGACGGTCACATCTCCTATCAGCACGGCCGTGTCCGCGACAAATGCCGTGGATGCTACGGTTGGTGTCTTTCCGTCGAACGGGCGCAGAATCCCGGACATCAGTGTTCCTCCTTGTGCTGCAATCGCTTTGCATGAGTCTCAGCAATATCCGAGATAAGGCTCACACCGGCCAGGCCCAGTGCACTCATGCCACCAACAACCGCCATGACAGACCAACCCAGCGGCCTGCCGACGAGGTGCATGACAAAAGCTCCCACGAAGGCAGCGCAGGCAACCAGGACAAGACCGATGCCTGCTGCGGTCGCCAGGTGACTCGGCTCCCTTCGATGCTTTACTTTCTTCAAGGATTGCACAAAGTATAGAGTAGCACTGTTCTTTGCAGTGCGATATGGGGTAGCTCGCTCAGGTGACGGTTGCCAGAAATCTGAATCATGCAGGAGGAGAGAGGATGAAGAAGACAGCGTTTGCCCGTAGTGTCGTGTTGATGGTTGTTGCTGTAATGATCGTCACGGTCTTGACAGGATGCAAGACTCAGAGTGGAACACTCAACTGGGGGACAGACCCGACGTATGCGCCATTCGAGTACGCCGACGAAGCCAACAAGCCCACAGGGTTTGATGTCGAACTGATGGCAGCCATCGCAGCGAAGATGGGCCGGACCAGCAATTTAACCAGCGGGGCTTTTGACGGGCTTCTCCTTGCCCTGCAGGGAAAGAAGTTCGACGCGGTCTGCGCCGCCATGACGA
>PNOG01000019.1 GCA_013824685.1 Coprothermobacter sp.
CCAAAGACAGACCCCAAAGACAGACCCCAAAGACAGACCCCAAAGACAGACCCCAAAGACACTAACTCCCTCCAACTAGTATCGCCTATGCCACGTCTTCTCGCACCCGTCGCCTCAGCTTTGGTTGCGTGCTTCTCGCGCCAACTCGTCTATTTCTGCCTGTGAGACGTCGCAGTACTCCCCATAGGATTCATCCTCTGGGTACTCGAGATCATCGGGTAGGTAGCTGGCCATATCCTTCCCGTCTGCATAGAAATGGCACCTACTACACCACACACACTTGGGAACTGGCATTGCGGAACCGATAGGCATCTCTGTGTCCCAATCGTAATCAAAGTCGGCTTCAATATCCCAGTATAGGCGGAGGGGGTCGCCACATATAGGGCAATCAGTTTTGAGTTCGAGAACTTCACTGGACAAGTACTCTCCAGGTATGTGATGCCTGTGAGCACATGCTCCAGGGTTTGATTGCCACTCGGTTTTCTGTGTCTCAATGCGTTGCTGGAGCACCAGCGAATGTTTCTCGGCCAAAGCCCGATCGAGCGTCTCCACTTTTCTAAGAGCCTGTGCATCAAAGTACAAACCAGGCTTCTCATTCAGGATGTCCGACACGAATGCCTGCAATGCCGGAATGATCTGCGAAGACATTTCTCCCACGATGCTGCTCAGATAGTCGGCATTGTCATCCCATTGATGTTCCAGCTTGTCACGCAGTCTTCTCACCCGTTCGAATGCACACAAGGACTTGTGGTCTGTATCCATTGTGGCCCGAACGCGACGCAGCGCTTCGCTGAAGCCAATCATTTTCAGGGTATTGAGTCCTGGTTCCTTCTTGTCCGTGTGATATGGGAGTCCCTTCACGACTACATAGGTTTCAAGGGACATTGGCATGGGGTACAGAAGTGCAGGATCCAAGCGAAGTAGTCTCAGTTTCAACAGATGCTCCATGGCACGGGCAATCGAACACACTACGTTTGCAGCGTCACCCATGCTCTCACGGTTGTCACGTACAACGTGTGCCTCCGTGTCTAAGTACAACTTCACAGCCGATGCCACATATGCCTGAGCGGTCTTCCGCCAAACCGAATCGCCTGCCTGGTTACTCATCTTATCCTCCATTCCCGTACACTCGGAAGCCGCCACTATTGTGCGCATCCAGCGCTGCCTTACTGGGCCACGCCTCCTCATCGTCCGGCAGCAGGATGCGCGAACCGTGAAGCTGGTAGTACTCCTTGCCGTTGTCGTAGTCTTCTTTGAGGCGCTTGCTGACCACAAACCGGTAGCCGTCAGGGTCGATAGTGACGTAGCCGGCATCGAACAGCTTGTGGATGTCGGCACGCAGGAGGATACCGTTGGTGACGTCGTTGGTATGTGTGTCGGACCATTCGATGATATGCGCGGCTTCAAGGACGGGCAGCGAGTGCTCTCTGCTGACTGCACACTGACGATGATAGGCATCGGTCACTTCGACGCGGAACGTCCCCTGGCCTTGACGGACCTCACGCAGGGCATACTGCGGCGTGTAGTCAGAGCTGTAGAAGGGCAGTGCATGAACCTGCGGCGTCGATGGGGTCAGTTCCAAGTTGCGGAGTACCTGTCGCACGATAGTCTGATCGTCGGCGCTGGCCATATGCTTGCCACTCACGAGACTGCCAGTGTGACACGGAACCCAGAGCTCGCGGGGCAAGTAGACGACCTGATCGAGGACTGCACACCCCACGTCGGTGTTCCATGAATCTGCACCGGGTTGCTTGTGCCGCATAATGGCGTTTCGGAACGCGTCCAGCGTCGGTGCTCCGTTGTGATCGCAAAAGGCATCCCAGGCCATCTGGAGGGGAAAGACTGAGTAGTGCATGAACACGCCCGCGCCCGCGATGAAGTCGAGAGGGCTGTGGAGCTTGAGGAGCCAGAGCGTCCCAGGTTCGATGAGCTTGCGTGGCGGAGCGCTGGGAATCCAGAAGTTCACCTCGTCGGTGATCTGGTTCCGCCGCAAGTAGTCAAACCAGTTGTTGTCCGTAATGCCAAGGTAGGCCGACAGCATCTCTCCTCCTCCACAATGGCCGACACCACTACTGTAGCCGATTGGCGGGTTTGTCAATGAGTCCCGTCGGAATCTGATACGCCTCGCATCCTTCTTCGAAAAGGAGTGCAAGTATGCTGACACCGACGAAGTAGAAGAACTGTACACCGATCCAACAGGGACGAGACTGGATTCCCGCCTGCGCGGGAATGACAGAGAAGGAGGCCTCGGCTCAGAATTGTAGTCTATTCCAAGCAATAGCAGCGCACTGTCGTCGTGACTATCGCCCTTGACATCGGCATCGTTTTGCTCCATTATTACGAAAGAACTCTCGTAAAAGTGGAGCAGAACATGGATCGCACAATGGTGCGGAAGGCACTTGCAACGATGCCATACGTCACTAAGCAGAACCTCGGCGTGCTTCTCGACGTATCGCCTGCGACACTGGACTACCGGGCGCGTCGCATGCAACAGACAGGGGAACTCATCCCGATACGGTCCGGGCTCTACGTTCCTGTACCATCATGGCAGGCTGCAGGCATGACACCGGACGGAAAGCAGCGGCTATTGGAGTACCTCTCGGGTATCGTGCGTTTTCCGTCGTACATTTCGCTGGAGTACGTTCTCGAACGAGCGGGTCTGATACCGGAGTCTCCCTTCGCCATCACCTGCGTGACGCAAAAGACGCCCCGTGTCTATACGACGCCCATTGGCACGTTTGTCTACCGCCAGATTCGCCGTCCAGAGCTGTCCACCGGATATGACACCGTGAAGTATCGCGGACTTACTGTGGCCATTGCCTCGCCAGCCAAAGCCCTGTTCGACGCCCTGTACTTGCGACCGTTCAAGACCGCTCGAGATACGAAGACGTATCTGCTTGAGACGGGCCGGTTCAACTGGGATGCGCTTGTTCCGAGGGAACGCCGCCGATTCGCCACGCTCGTCCGCTCGACGAACATCCCCAAGATGAAGCACGTCCTGACTCTACTTCAGAAGGAGAACATCCTATGATCGAAGAACGACTCTCCGAGATCATTGCCGCCAATCCGGACCTCGACCCCCTTGTACTGCGGACGAAGCTGAAGGAAGCGTTGCAAGAATACGTCCTCGAGTTTGTCTACAATCACCCAGCGTATCGCGCCTTCCTGTTCACTGGCGGGACGTGTCTGCGTCTCCTCTACGGTCTGCCCAGATTGTCCGAGGACCTTGATTTCGACGTCGATGGAACGGTCGATGCCCAGGCCTTTGCAGACGATGTTCAGGCGTATGTCCAGCGCTCTCTACATTACAGCAACATGGGGACGAAGGTGACCGGGAACGGGATGTCCGTCTTTCTGAAATTCCCTGTCCTGAAGCAGCTGGGGCTGGTTCACAGCTCATCCGACTCTCCCACGCTGTTTCTTCGTTGCGATCTGGCCCTTGAACAGGCCGGCCTGTACGGTGACCAGCGGGCTCCGATCAGCACAGCGAGAACCATGTTCTTCGTCCGTGCCTATGATCTGCCGACGCTGTTTGGCAACAAACTGGCCGCCTTCATCGGACGGGTGTACCAGAAGGGAGCGACGCAGACAGTGCCTTTCAAGGGTCGTGACGTGTTCGACCTGGTCTGGTTCCTGCAGGAGTCACAGCGTCAGAACTGGCGCCTCACACCCAATTGGCCTCGCGTTCTGGCTGTGCTCAAGGCCAGGACACCCGAGGACGTTCTGCAGGATGCCACCAAAAAAGCTGCAGCGTTGAAGCCGGCTGAAGTTGCAGTGGACCTGCAACCTTTCATTGAGGATCAGCAGATGCTTGAGGCATTCATTGCCAATCTGCCAGAAGTGCTGCCGGCGCAACTCGCCGAACTGTCCAAACACACGGTGTAGTCTCTCCGCAAGATGACGCAGTGCTCACCACGACTGGATTCCCGCCTTCGCGGGAATGACAAGATGGAACGGGGTATGGCGGTGTGGTGGCCGGAAATGATACACCAGAGTTGCAGGCCGTCACGTGAACCCCAACAGAACGTGTCCTATGACCGAGCCGTCTCCATGGCTTCCTTCAGTCTGGCCAGGAACCTGTCGAGAATCCCAGGGTCGCTCAGGAATTCAGATCCCAAGCGTGGCCAACGATCAATCATGTAGCTGGGCAGGTTCGCACCCGTGATACTGTTGATGTCGTTCAGCAATGTCTGCCGTCGCTCCGCGTCTACAAAAGCAGGCGATGACTTCAGGAACTCGAAGTACACATAGAGGGCACCGTTTGCAGCAACCTGCAGGAAGCGTGTCTCGTGTTCTCCTGTGACGGCTCTCACTGTCAGTGTCGCAATCTGGCCCCTGCCACAGGACACCCCAAACGCGTTCTCATGAGCCCAGTCAAGAACTCTCTGGACGATCGATGCCCAACCGATACCGGCCCGCCGTTCAGCTTCATCGACAACCTCAGGAACCGTCCACGTGCGCGCGGATTGAGCGGGCGCGGCGGCGGCGCTCTTCACCTCTGCACCGAACACGTGAGGCATGAGAATCTCGTATGAGTCGTGGTGGTAATACTCCAGTTCGACTGCGTATAGCTGGAAATGACTGTTAGCGTTCAGATAGGATACGAGATCGCGGAGCCCGTCATGAACCTGGTCCATGAGAACCATGAACAGGAATGTTCCTTCCTCGAGGCAGCTGGCCGTCGCCTGCAGGAGTGCGGACGTACCCTCTTCGTCGGTGCCGAACGCCGATGAAATCTGTTCCTCCAGGCTCACATGGTACTTCTTCTGAACTTGCTCCGACAACGCGACCCTGAAATCACTGAATTCTGATGAGTGCCGCCAAAGTGCGGCCCCGTAGTCGAGAACTTGCGCTACCACGTCGCGCTTGTCCGGGTTGCGGTAGAGTTTCGTCTCTATGACATAGAGTTTGCCCCGTTCATCGACGGCAAGGATATCGATCGGCCCCGCCTGTGTGGCAAATTCCCTGGCCAGAACCAGGATCTTGGTACCCTCCCGAATCTGATCGACAGGCAATGCCTCAGGATTGTTGCTCAGATACGCCTGCAGATCATCTTCCTTACTGAATGTGCTGCGTTCCACCTTCATTGCGTCATGTCCGTTCCTTGAGACGATAATTGCCATATGCCCTCCCTGGGCTGGGATTTGATCCGTCACTTGCTGTCAAACCACTGTCACATAACATCTTCTGAATATGACTCGATGCGGAAAGTCACGGTAAGCCGCTAGCGCGACTTGCCAACCGTCCAATGCTCTCGAAGCGCGGCCAGACACGCATCTACGTCATTCATGCTCCCCTCTGTCCTGGCAGTAGGGTCATCGGGAGCAATCCACTTTTCTGGAGTAGGGTGTGCAGCCAGGTACGCTTGTGCCTTCGCTTTCCTCTCTTCTCTCTTCCTTTCAAGGTACTCTACCTTGGCGATGATCTTCTCCTCATGCGAAAGCGCGTCAAACTCCTTGCGCTCACGCTTAGTCATCTCGGACTCGAGCCAGTGGCCAATCTGTAATCCGCTTTCCTCTATGGTGGCGTACTCATCATCGGTTATCTGTCTCATGTGTCACCCCCTATGTGCAGTTAGTACTGTGCCCAAACCAGGACCGGCCGACCCATAGGCGGGATTGGATTCCCGCCTGCGCGGGAATGACGGAGTGGCTTGCTAGATACTCTATGACCGCGGGATGTGGTACTTCTCCTGAAAGGCGTCGAGGATACCGATGAACTGCGGGGTAAGACGGGCACGGGCCTCCCTCGCGATATCCGCCGGAGCTCCGCCATACAGTGCCTCGGCGATCGAGCCTGCTATGGCGGCCTGTGTGTCGGCGTCTCCGCCTAAAGCGACCGCACAGCGCACCGCGTCCTCGAAGGACGTGGAGGTCAGCACGCAGATGAGTGCCTCGGGCACGGACCGCTGGCATGTCTCGTCGAACGAGCAGGACGGCTGGATGTCCTTGTAGGTGCGGTGCAAGTCATACCCGAACCGAGTCTCCAGAGCGTCCCGGATGTCGGTCTGGCCGGCCCCCTGCCGGGCGAGGAAGATGGCAGCTGCCACAGATTGTGCGCCCTTGATGCCCTCGGGGTGGTTGTGGGTCACCTCGGCCGAACCCTGCGCCTCTGCCAGTGTCCGCTCCAGCGTCTCGAACGCCCAGCCCACGGGGCTGACGCGCATGGCCGAACCGTTGCCGAAGCTGTTGTAGGGTTTCGAACCTTGTGTCGTGAACCACTGCCTGAACATCCCACCGAAGCCGGCATCTGACTTCTCCAGCGCAAACTCGCGTATCGTTTCGTTGTACGGACGGCCTGTCAGCAGTGTCTCGGCCACGGCTATGGTCAGCACCGTGTCGTCTGTCCACTCCGAACGTTTGCCGAACAGAGGGAAATCCATCGACTTGATGGGGTGAAACTCATAGACCGAACCGATGATGTCTCCTGCGATTGCTCCTAGCATCCCATCCCCCTGAGGTCGGGGCAGCACACCACGCCCCATGCCACGATGTCAGTATACAGCCGATTACTGCGCTGAGGGACGACAAGGAATGGATTCCCGCCTGCGCGGGAATGACAATACGCAGAGGGCATGACGGATGGGCGCGCGGGAGCGGGAACAAGTCACCCAGGTCACAGTTGCCGCGCACGTGGTGAGGTCCTCGTTTCCTGCTATACTTTCTCCGAGGCGGACATCGGGTGCTATCACGCCCTGGGCCTACCGTGGACATGTCAACAGCGAGGTGATCGAATGTACGACAAGGAAACTGTGGGGAGACTGAAAGCTGCAAAGTCGAAGTGGCAGGAGGGTGCTGACAAGATCCCTGCCGGCAAGACATGCAAGGCTTATTCGGACTGCGCGACAAGTTCCGGCATCGACGTCAAGCTGCTCTACACGCCCGAGGACGTTGGCGAGATGGACTACATGCGCGACCTTGGGTTCCCCGGGGAGTATCCGTACACGAGAGGGTATCAGGCCACAATGTATCGCGGCCGTCTCTGGACCATGCGCCAGTACGCGGGGTTCGCCACGGTGGAGGAGTCCAACCGCCGGTACAAATATCTGCTGAACCAGGGCCAGACCGGCCTGTCCATCGCGTTCGATCTTCCTACTCAGCTGGGCATGGACGCGGACTATCCACTCTCGGAGGGCGAGGTGGGCAAGGTCGGCGTGTCGGTCAGTTCGCTCGCGGACCTGGAGGTGCTGTTCGATGGCATCCCGCTCGACCAGGTCAGCACGTCCATGACCATCAACGCGCCCGCCGCGGTTCTGCTGGCAATGTATGTCGCGCTTGCCCGACGCAAGGGCATCAGTGCTGACAAGCTGAACGGCACCATTCAGAACGATATCCTCAAGGAATACAGCGCTCGCGGTACCTATATCTATCCGCCGGCCCCGTCGATGCGTATCATCAATGACATCTTTGCCTATTGCTCCAAGCAAGTCCCTAACTGGAATACGATCAGCATCAGCGGCTATCACATGCGTGAGGCTGGATGCACGGCGGTTCAGGAGGTCGCATTCACGCTCGCAGACGGGATCGCCTATGTCGAAGCTGCGGTCAAGGCAGGACTCGATGTCGACAGTTTCGCAGCTCGGGTGTCGTTCTTCTTCAATGCGCACAACAACCTGCTGGAGGAAGTCGCCAAGTTCCGTGCCGCCCGCCGCATGTGGGCGCGGATCATGAAGGAGCGCTTCCATGCACAGAATCCGAAGAGCCTGATGCTGCGTTTTCACACGCAGACGGCAGGGTGCACGCTGACCAGCCAGCAGCCGGACAACAATGTCGTACGCGTGACGCTGCAAGCTCTTGCCGCGGTACTGGGCGGTACCCAGTCACTTCATACGAACAGTCGTGACGAGGCCCTGTCGCTGCCGACCGAGGACTCGGTGCGCATTGCCCTCCGGACACAACAGGTCATCGGATACGAGTCGGGAGTGGCCGATACGGTGGACCCTCTTGCAGGCAGCTACTTTGTGGAATCCATGACCAACCGCATCGAGGAAGAGGCCTTGAAGTACATCGCCAAGATCGATGAGCTCGGCGGGGCAGTGAAGGCGATCGAGCGAGGGTTCATCCAGAAGGAGATTCAGAACAGCAGCTATCAGTACCAGCTGGAAATCGAGTCAGGCAAGAAGGTCATCGTCGGCGTCAACAAGTTCCAGGTCCAGGACAAGCCATTCACAAACCTCATGCGCATCGACTCCGCCCTCTATGAGAAGAGGCACAAGGAGCTGGCTGCGATGAAGAGCCGCCGCGATGCCGCCAAGGTCGAAGCTGCACTTGCTCAGGTCAAGGCTGCCGCCGTCAGTGATGCAAACCTGATGCCTGTCCTCATCGACGCGGTCGACGCATACGCGACCCTCGGCGAAGTCTGCGACGTGCTGCGCTCGGTGTTCGGCGAATATCGGCCGGACGCGTCGTTCTAAGGAGGAGACCATGGAACAGAAGATCAGAGTCCTCGTGGCAAAGCCTGGCCTTGACGGGCACGATCGTGGAGCCAAAGTCCTGGCACGGGCTTTCATGGATGCAGGCATGGAAGTCATCTACACGGGCATCCGCCGTACACCTGAGCAGATTGCGGAGGTCGCCGTGCAGGAAGATGTGGACGTGGTCGCCCTGTCGTGCCTGTCGGGAGCGCACAACACGCTGTTTCCGAAAGTTGTCGACCTGCTGCGGGCAAGGGGAGCTGACGATATGCTGATCATGGGCGGAGGGGTCATCCCTGAAGACGACATCCCGTTCCTCAAAGAGCATGGGATCAGTGAGGTCTTTGGACCGGGAACTCCACTCGCCACCTGTGTCGACTACATCCGGAGCCACGTGAAGAGGGAAGCCTAGTCAAGTGGACGTCAAGCTGGGTGTCCTGGCGGGCGATACGAAAGCGGTCGCGCGTGCGATCACGTGGGTCGAGAATGGCGATCCACGCGGCGCCGAGGTGATCCGCGGCGTCTATGCGAGCACAGGGCGCGCCTATATCGTCGGAGTGACCGGTTCGCCCGGTGCGGGCAAGAGTACGCTGGTTTCGCGACTGGCCGCAGTCCTGGCCGGTCGTGGACAGAAGGTCGGCATTCTGGCGGTCGATCCCAGCAGTCCCTTCTCGGGCGGTGCAATCCTGGGGGACCGGGTCCGTATGTTCGACGTTGCTCTCATGCGCGATGTCTACATCCGCAGCATGGGAACCCGGGGGTCACTCGGCGGCCTCAACCGTGCCACTCGTATGGCTGCCCGCATCCTTGACGCCGCGGGGTTCGACTGGATCTTTGTCGAGACCGTTGGTGCGGGTCAGGCCGAGGTCGACGTCCACGATGTCGCCTATACGACAGCCGTTGTCATGGCGCCCGGCATGGGTGACGACATTCAGGCCATGAAGGCAGGCATGATGGAGATCGGTGACCTGTTCATCATCAACAAGGCGGACCGCGATGGAGCAGACCGTACGGCAACGCAGGTCGAGTCCGTCCTGCAACTGTCCATGATGACGGGCTGGAATCCGCCCGTACTCAAGGCGTCGGCCGAACTGAACACCGGCATCGACACCGTTGTGGACACGATAGAACGGCATCGCATGCATCTCGTGGCCTCAGGGAAGCTGGACGCACTCAAGAGACGGATGGCCAAGCTCGACGTGCTCGAGATTCTCAAGGCGCGCCTGGCCGACACGATGAAGCAGCAGCTGGACCAGCCGGCCGTTCAGGCCGAGCTGGAGAAGGTCGCCAGCAAGCAGAGCGACCCATATTCATTGGCAGACATCATCTTCGAGCAAAGCTGGAGGAACACATGAACCTGAAGAACATTGATCATATCGGCATTGCCGTTTCCAGCCTGCAGGAGTCGCTGTCATTCTGGGAGACGTCGCTGGGTATCGAGCTGCACGGCATCGAAGAGGTGACCGAACAGCACGTGAGAACGGCGTTCTTGCCTGTGGGTGACACGGAGGTCGAGCTGCTGGAGCCTACCAGCGCGGATAGCTCGGTCGCCAAGTTCATCGAGAAGCGCGGCGAGGGCTTGCATCACATCGCGATCCGAGTCGACGACATCGAAGCGGCCCTTGCGGAACTGAAAGCCAAGGGTGTTCAGTTGATCGACGAGACGCCTCGCAACGGTGCAGGTGGGGCTCGGATAGCGTTCGTGCACCCCAAGGCGACGCATGGCGTCCTTCTTGAGTTGTGCGAGAGGAAGAAGGAGTAGTAGCGCAGAAGATAGCTGGAACGCAAGCGCCCCGGGAGACCGGGGCGCTTGCGATTCATGCGACTATGGTGAGACGGAACGTCTAGAACACGAGGGGAACGTAGCCGTTTCGAATGCACTCCGAGATGATGCCTCCCACCTGATCGATCTCGCACCCCAGGCTCTTGATGGCATCGCTCACGACCGGCTCGTCTGCGAACGTATTGCAGGCGACGGGATGAACAACAACCTTGAAAATCTCCGCACCGAGGTCCCGGATCTCCTTGTCCTCGACGAGAAGTCGTTCGAAAGGGCCAAACAGAATGACGCGCACATCATCAAACCAGTGGTTGTCATGGGTGTTCTTGGCGTACATCAAGCCGGCCATGGCTTTCTCGCGTTCGGCCGTAGAGAGGATGATCAAGATCTTGCGCACTTGCTCCATCACTTGCCTCCTGTTCCCCGGTGACCACGCGCCGGGCCGCGACACATGTTCAGAATTCAATTGCCACACTATATATAGCCGTGTGGCGTTCTGCGTCAATGACTCCACGGGGCAAGTCTGTGAATAGCAAGGTGCCTAGTTGTCCACATCACTGCGTGTCGACTCACTGCAGCACTTGACCCGTGTTGTTCCGCCACTATCCTGAGAACAGAATCGTGCGAGTTCCCTACGTTTCGCGTGTACGGCGAGAGAACTGCCATTCGACGAAGTCAAGAAGAGTTCAGGAGCTGCGAATGCAACAAACATGGAAAAGACAGTCGCGGGCAGTGCGGGAGATGGGCCAACGTGGACAAACGTGGCCTGAAAACAGGCAAGAGGGGCGACCACGATTGACAAGGAAATCCGTTCTGGAGAGGATTCCATAGTGCAGAAGCAGGCGGAGAAGGCGCTGCGAAATAGCGAGGAACGCTTCCGTATCATGATCAGCAATCTTCCCGGGTTTGTCTATCGTTGTGACAACGACCGCGACTGGACCATGTCGTTTATCAGCGATGGGTGCAGGCAAATCACGGGCTATGCACCCGAAGATTTCCTGCACAACAAGAAGTTGGCCTTCAACGATATCATTCGCCCAGACTACCGGGAGCGGGTGTGGCTTAACGTGCAGGATTCTGTTCAGCAGAAGAAGGTTTTCCAACATGAGTACCCCATTGTCGTCGCCAGCGGAGAAACCGATCATTGGGTCTGGGAGCGGGGGAGAGGCATCTTCTCCGATGCCGGGCAATTGCTCTACATCGAAGGATTCATCGCCGACATCACCGACCGCAAGCGGGCGGAGGAAGAGACTCAGCGGGAGCGAGCATTCTTCGACCGACTGGTGGAGACAGCCCCGGAAGGCATTGCGATCACCGATATCCAGGGCAAGGTCATTCAGGTGAACGCCGAGTTCGAGCGCATGTTTGGCTATGAGGTTGATGAAGCCGTTGGACAATGTATCGACGATTTGGTGGCCCCTCCCGCGCGCCAGGAAGAAGCCAGGGCGATAACAGCATCTACCGGCCAAGGGGGAAAAATCTTACTGGAAACGGTGCGGCGCAGGAAGGACGACACCCTCGTTGATGTGTCCGTCATCGGCGCACCTATTCTGATCGCAGGGAAGGTGGAGGCGGTTTACGCCATCTACCGTGATGTCACAGACCGCAAGCGGACGGAGGAGGCGCTGCGGGCAAGCGAGATGCGCTACCGCACCTTCATCGACGCCACCTCCGATCTGGTGTTTCTGAAGGACGAGTCCTTCCGCTACCTCATCAGCAACGGGGCGAACAACTCTTTCCTGGGCAAATCCGAAGGGAACGTGATCGGCCGTACGGACTTCGACCTCATGCCCAACGAGGCCGCCAAACACTGCCGGGCCAGCGATCAAGAGGCCTTGGAGAAGGGGAAAAGGGTCACGGCTGAGGAGTCAGTGGGCCCGAGAATCTACCAGACCATCAAGTTCCCGGTGCCCCTCCCGAGCGGGCGCGTGGGCCTGGGCTGCTACATCCGCGACATCACCGAGCGCAAGCAGGCAGAAGCGGCGCGTGAGAAGGCAGAGGCTCAACTCCGGCAGTCCCAGAAGATGGACGCCATCGGCCAGCTGGCAGGAGGCGTGGCGCACGACTTCAACAACCTGCTGACCGGCATCCTGGGCAACATCGCCCTCATGCGCAGCAGCCTGCCTCCAGCAGACCCGTTGCTCGAAAACCTGAATGCGGCCGAGACCGCTGCCCGTCAGGCGGCGGACCTCACGAAAGGCCTGCTGACCTTCGGTCGCAGTGCCATGGTCCTGCCGGTGCCCATAAAGATCACGGCCGCGCTCGATGTGACCCTGGCCATCCTGAAGCAATCGCTGCCGGCCACCATCGAGATCGTCCGTGACGACGAGCAGACGGCGTGGAACGTCCTGCTGGACCAGTCACAGATGACGCAGATCCTGCTCAACCTCGCGGTGAACGCACGCGATGCCATGAAGGGCAAAGGGATGCTGACGATACGCACCAGGAACGAGGTCGTGGGAGAGGGATACCTCCAGACCCATCCGTTTGCGCG